>NZ_JBICCO010000081.1:0-31206 GCF_043119405.1 Achromobacter sp. 413638 | reverse complement strand
CCGCGCCCACCCCCCCCGCCGCGGGGGCGCGCCGGCACAGCGCGGCCGCCCCCCCAAGAAACCAGCCGCGCCCGCGACAGCCGGGGACACTCCTGAAGCGACGCCCACGCCTGTGACGCCTGTTCCCGGGTCGTCACACTAATCTGACCCCATTTTTAACGCGCCGCCGGCCATGCCGCGCGGCGCGTTTGCTTTTCGGCGCCCATTCCACATCCGGCCCTGCGGATCGCGGGCCGGCGGCAGGCCACTGTCGCCGCCCCTTGGCGCAGGGGCAGGCTTGATCTGATGGATTATTGCCACGAATTCCGCCGGAATCGATGCCGAAAAACGTCCTTTTAAATGGGGACGCATAATTGGCATTTGCACACTTACAGTGCAGAGCTGGGATCCACTTTTTCCCTCACCCCTCGCAAAGCCTTTATTCATGCGGACCTTGATATGGCCCCTAATATTTAACACGGGGAAACAATTAAATTAATTAAGGGACGCACCCTCAATATTTTTATTGCACCCTACCACCGCCAGGGGTATTGTCCTTCTCCTGCACTGCAACATTACGACGCAGGCCCACTGCGGAGCGCGCCATGCCCAAAGACACCTTGAACGATTCCTGTCGCACCCCCAAGGCGACCCCCATCGATGCCAGCCGCATCGGCCTGCCCGCCCCCCAGGGCCTGTATCACCCGCAGAACGAGCATGACGCCTGTGGCGTCGGCTTCGTGGCGCACATCAAGGGCAAAAAAAGCCACGCCATCATCCAGCAGGGCCTGAAGATCCTGGAGAACCTGGACCATCGCGGCGCCGTGGGCGCCGACAAGCTGATGGGCGACGGCGCCGGCATCCTGATCCAGATTCCCGACACCCTGTACCGCGACGAATTCAGCCAGCAGGGCATCGTGCTGCCGCCGCCCGGCGAATACGGCGTGGCCATGGTCTTCCTGCCCAAGGAAACCGCCTCGCGCCTGGCCTGTGAGCAAGAGCTGGAACGCTCGGTCCGGGCCGAAGGCCAGGTCGTGCTGGGCTGGCGCAACGTGCCGGTGGACGTGGACATGCCCATGTCGCCCGCCGTGCGCGACTGCGAACCCGTCATCCGCCAGCTCTTCATCGGCCGTGGCGCCGACGTCATGGTGCCCGACGCGCTGGAACGCAAGCTGTATGTGATCCGCAAGACCGCCAGCCACGCCATCCAGAACATGCGCCTGGCGCACGGCAAGGAATACTTCGTGCCCTCGGCCTCGGTGCGCACCGTGGTCTACAAGGGCCTGCTGCTGGCCGACCAGGTCGGCCGCTACTATCGCGACCTGGCCGACCCGCGCACGGTCTCGGCCCTGGCGCTGGTGCACCAGCGCTTCTCGACCAACACCTTCCCCGCCTGGCCGCTGGCCCACCCGTACCGCATGATCGCCCACAACGGCGAGATCAACACGGTCAAGGGCAACTTCAACTGGCTGCGCGCGCGCGAAGGCATGATGCAGTCGGCCGTGCTGGGCGACGACCTGAAAAAGCTCTATCCCATCGTCTACGAAGGCCAGTCGGATACCGCTACGTTCGACAACTGCCTGGAACTGCTGGTGAACTCGGGCTACTCGCTGGCCCACGCCATGATGATGATGATCCCGGAAGCCTGGGAACAGCACACGCAGATGGACGAAAGCCGCCGCGCGTTCTATGAGTACCACGCGGCCATGATGGAACCCTGGGACGGCCCCGCCGCCGTCGCCTTCACCGACGGCCGCCAGATCGGCGCCACGCTGGACCGCAACGGCCTACGCCCGGCCCGTTATCTGGTGACGGACGACGACATGGTGATCCTGGCCTCCGAGGCCGGCACGCTGTCCATCCCCGAAAACCGCATCGTCAAGAAGTGGCGCCTGCAGCCCGGCAAGATGTTCCTGATCGACCTGGAACAGGGCCGCATCATCGACGACGCCGAGATCAAGCTGCAGCTGGCCAACAGCCGCCCGTACCGCCAGTGGATCGAGCGTCTGCAGATCAAGCTGGAATCGCTGCCGGCCCCGCGCCAGGCCCATGTGGCCACGCAATCGTCCGTCTCGCTGCTGGACCGCCAGCAGGCCTTCGGCTGGACCCAGGAAGACTACAAGTTCATCCTGGAGCCCATGGCCACGACCGGCGAGGAAGTGATCGGCTCGATGGGCAACGATGCCCCGCTGGCCGTGCTGTCGGACCGCGCCAAGCCGTTCTACAACTATTTCCGCCAACTGTTCGCGCAGGTGACGAACCCGCCGATCGACCCCATCCGCGAACAGCTGGTGATGTCGCTGGTGTCCTTCATCGGCCCCAAGCCGAACCTGCTGGACATCAACAACGTCAACCCGCCGCTGCGCCTGGAAGTGTCGCAGCCGGTGCTGGACTTCGCCGCCATGGCGCAGATCCGCGACATCGAGCAGGTCACGGGCAAGAAGTTCCGCAGCTATGAGCTGGACATCACCTACCCGGCCGCCTGGGGCCCCGAGGGCATCGAGGCCCGCGTGGCCGCGCTGTGCGCGCGCGCCGTGGACGCGGTGCAAAGCGGCTACAACATCCTGATCGTGTCCGACCGCCTGGTCGACGGCGAGCGCGTGGCCATCCCCGCGCTGCTGGCGACCTCGGCCGTGCACCAGCACCTGATCCGCGCCGGCCTGCGCACCAACGCCGGCCTGGTGGTGGAAACCGGCTCGGCCCGCGAAGTGCATCACTTCGCGCTGCTGGGCGGCTACGGCGCCGAGGCGATCCATCCCTACCTGGCGCTGGAATCGCTGGGCAAGATGAGCGATCCCGAAAAGGCCGTGAAAAACTTCGTCAAGGCCATCGGCAAGGGCCTGAACAAGGTCATGTCCAAGATGGGCATCTCGACCTACATGTCCTACACCGGCGCGCAGATCTTCGAGGCCGTGGGCCTGCAGAAGGCGCTGGTGGACAAGTACTTCACCGGCACCGCGTCCAACATCGAAGGCATCGGCATCTTCCAGGTGGCCGAGGAAGCGCTGCGCCAGCACCGCGCCGCGTTCGGCAACGACCCGGTCCTGGCCAACGACCTCGAAGCGGGCGGCGAATACGCCTACCGCGTGCGCGGCGAAGAGCACATGTGGACGCCGGATTCCATCGCCAAGCTGCAGCACGCCTCGCGCCAGAACAACTACCGCACGTACAAGGAGTACGCGCAGATCATCAACGACCAGAGCCGTCGCCACATGACGCTGCGCGGCCTGTTCGAGTTCCGCTTCGACCCGTCGCGCGCCATCCCGCTGGACGACGTCGAGCCGGCCAAGGAGATCGTCAAGCGCTTCGCCACCGGCGCCATGTCGCTGGGCTCGATCTCGACCGAGGCGCACTCGGTGCTGGCCGTGGCCATGAACCGCATCGGCGGCAAGTCCAACACCGGCGAAGGCGGCGAGGACGAGCTGCGCTACCGCGCCGAGATGCGCGAAGGCAAGAGCACCATCAAGGACGGCGACACGCTGGCCTCGGTGCTGGGCGCCGACCGCATCGAAGCCGACGTGCCGCTCAAGAAGGGCGACTCGCTGCGCTCGAAGATCAAGCAGGTGGCCTCGGGCCGCTTCGGCGTGACGGCCGAGTACCTGTCCTCGGCCGACCAGATCCAGATCAAGATGGCCCAGGGCGCCAAGCCCGGCGAAGGCGGCCAGCTGCCCGGCCACAAGGTCTCGGAATACATCGCCAAGCTGCGCTACTCGGTGCCGGGCGTGGGCCTGATCTCGCCCCCGCCGCACCACGACATCTACTCGATCGAGGACCTGGCCCAGCTGATCCACGACCTGAAGAACGTCAACGCCAAGGCCTCGATCTCGGTCAAGCTGGTGTCGGAAGTGGGCGTGGGCACGGTGGCCGCTGGCGTGGCCAAGGCCAAGGCCGACCACGTCGTGATCGCCGGCCATGACGGCGGCACGGGCGCCTCGCCGGTGTCGTCCATCAAGCACGTCGGCACGCCCTGGGAACTGGGCCTGGCCGAGACGCAGCAGACGCTGGTGCTGAATCGCCTGCGCAGCCGCATCCGCGTGCAGGCCGACGGCCAGATGAAGACCGGCCGCGACGTGGTCATCGGCGCGCTGCTGGGCGCCGACGAATTCGGCTTCGCCACCGCGCCGCTGGTCGTCGAAGGCTGCATCATGATGCGCAAGTGCCACCTGAACACCTGCCCGGTGGGCGTGGCCACGCAGGATCCGGTGCTGCGCCAGAAGTTCCAGGGCAAGCCCGAGCACGTCGTCAACTTCTTCTTCTTCATCGCCGAGGAAGTGCGCGAGATCATGGCCCAGCTGGGCATCCGCAAGTTCGACGATCTGATCGGCCGCGCCGACCTGCTGGACATGCGCTCCGGCGTCGAACACTGGAAGGCCAGCGGCCTGGACTTCACCCGCGTGTTCCACCAGACCCAGTCGGACGCCGATGTGCGCCAGACCGAAGAGCAGGACCACGGCCTGGCCGGCGCGCTGGACCACCAGCTGATCGAGCGCAGCAAGCCCGCGCTGGAACGCGGCGAGAAGGTGTCGTTCATCGTGCCGGTGCGCAACCGCAACCGCACCATCGGCGCCATGCTGTCCGGCGCCGTGGCGGCGCGCTACGGCCACGACGGCCTGCCCGACGACACCATCCACATCCAGTGCAACGGCACCGCCGGCCAGAGCTTCGGCGCGTTCCTGGCGCACGGCATCACCATGGACCTGGTGGGCGAAGGCAACGACTACGTGGGCAAGGGCCTGTCCGGCGGCCGCATCATCGTGCGCTCGCCCAATGACTTCCGCGGCTTCGGCCCCGACCACATCATCGCCGGCAACACCGTGCTGTACGGCGCGCTGGCGGGCGAGGCCTTCTTCAACGGCGTGGCCGGCGAACGCTTCGCCGTGCGCAACTCGGGCGCGGCCACCGTGGTGGAAGGCACCGGCGACCACGGCTGCGAGTACATGACGGGCGGCACGGTCGTGGTGCTGGGCGCCACCGGCCGCAACTTCGCGGCCGGCATGTCCGGCGGCGTGGCCTACGTCTGGGATCCGGAACGCACGCTCAAGCAGCGCGCCAACCTGTCCATGGTCGAACTGGAAGCCGTGGTGCCGCACGCCGAGCAGCAAGCGCAGAACGGCATCGACACCTGGCACAGCGCGCAGCGCGGCGGCGAGCGCGAGACGGACGAGACCATCCTGCGCCGCCTGGTGGAAGACCACTTCCGCTACACCGGCAGCTTCCGCGCCCGCGAGATCCTGGGCGACTGGGAAGCGGCGCGCGGCAAATTCGTAAAGGTCATGCCGACGGACTACCGCCGCGCATTGGGTGAAATGTGGCGTGCAGCCAACCCGCAACAACTGGCTGCGTGAGGGAAATCATGGGAAAGATCACCGGATTCATGGAATACCAGCGCCTGCAGGAGGCCTCCGAGGCCCCGCAGAAGCGGCTGAAGAACTGGCGCGAGTTCGTGCTGCACCTGAACGACGACCAGGCCAAGCAGCAGGCGGCGCGCTGCATGGACTGCGGCATCCCGTTCTGCAACAACGGCTGCCCGGTCAACAACATCATCCCGGACTGGAATGACCTGGTGTACCGGCAGGACTGGCGCCGCGCGCTGGACGTGCTGCACTCCACCAACAACTTCCCGGAGTTCACCGGCCGCATCTGCCCGGCGCCGTGCGAAGCCGCCTGTACCCTGAACATCAACAGCGACGCGGTCGGCATCAAGTCCATCGAGCACGCCATCATCGACAAGGGCTGGGCCGAGGGCTGGGTCACGCCGCAGGTGCCGGCGCGCAAGACCGGCAAGAAGGTCGCGGTGGTGGGCTCGGGCCCGGCCGGCCTGGCCTGCTCGCAGCAGCTGGCGCGCGCCGGCCATTCCGTGACGCTGTTCGAAAAGAGCGACCGCATCGGCGGCCTGCTGCGCTACGGCATCCCCGACTTCAAGCTGGAAAAGCACCAGATCGACCGCCGCATCTCGCAGATGGAAGCCGAAGGCGTTGAATTCGCGCCGTCGACCTACATCGGCAATCCCAGCGACGCGGCCGCCGACGGCCTGACGGTGCGCACGCCCGAATCGCTGATGGCCGAGTTCGACGCCGTCGTCATGACCGGCGGCTCCGAAACCCCGCGCGACCTGCCGGTGCCGGGCCGCGAGCTGTCGGGCGTGTACTACGCCATGGACTTCCTGCGCCAGCAGAACAAGGCCGTGGCCGGCGACCGCCTGACCAACCAGACGCTGGCCAAAGGCAAGCATGTGGTGGTGATCGGCGGCGGCGACACGGGCTCCGATTGCGTGGGCACCAGCAACCGCCACGGCGCGGCCTCGGTCACCCAGTTCGAGCTGCTGCCGCAGCCGCCCGAGTCCGAGAACAAGAGCATGACCTGGCCCTACTGGCCCCTGAAGCTGCGCACGTCCTCGTCGCACGAGGAAGGCTGCGAGCGCGACTGGTCCGTGACCACCAAGCTGCTCAAGGGCAGCAACGGCAAGGTCGAGAAGCTTGTCGGCGCGCGCGTCGAATGGTTCAAGGACGAAGCGACCGGCCAGATGAAGATGCGCGAGGTCGAAGGCTCGGAATTCGAGATCAAGGCCGACCTGGTGCTGCTGGCCATGGGCTTCGTATCGCCGGTGCAGACCGTGCTGGACGCCTTCGGCGTGGACCGCGACGCGCGCGGCAACGTGCGCGCCAACACCGACGACTACCGCACCAGCGTCGAGAAGGTGTTCGCCGCCGGCGACATGCGCCGCGGCCAGTCGTTGGTGGTCTGGGCCATCCGCGAAGGCCGCCAGTGCGCGCGCTCGGTGGACGCCTTCCTGATGGGATCCAGCGACCTGCCGCGCTGATCGGCCGGGACCGGCCTGCACGGCCCCCACGCCGCCCCGCGCCGTCCAGGCGCGGGGCGGCGTTTCATTTGCGCGCCTGCCCCCCAAAACCGCGCGCGCGATCCGCGCGGGGCAGCGCGCGTGTTGCGGCGCGACCACGCGATTCCCGACATCCCGGTGGGGTTTGATTCCTGTCAAGCCTGCCGGCGCCAGGGTTTGAGAACCTGTCGTCTCACCCCACGGAAAGATCGGAGAAGAAAATGTTTTCGAAGCTCGGGCGCGTCCGCGCCACCGCCATCGCCGGCCTGCTGGCCGCCGGCGCCTTCGCCGTCCCCGCCCATGCCCACGAGGCCGGCGATGTGCTGCTGAAGGTCGGCGTCACGCAGGTCCGCCCCGACTCCAACAACGGCAGCGTGCTCAACGGCGGCGTCAAACTGGACGTGAACAACAACGTCCGTCCCAGCTTCACCGTGACCTACATGGCCACGCGCAACATCGGCATCGAACTGCTGGGCGCCTGGCCCTTCCAGCACGACATCCGTGGCGGCGGCCTGGGCAAGATCGGCTCGACCAAGCACCTGCCGCCCACGCTGAGCCTGCAATGGCACATCCTGCCGGACAGCATGGTGCAGCCCTACATCGGCGTCGGCCTGAACTACACGCACTTCTTCGACACCAAGGCCGAAGGCGCGCTGGACGGCTCGAAGCTGAAGCTGAAGGATTCGTGGGGCGTGGCCGCGCAACTGGGCGCGGACATCAAGATCAGCGAGCGCTGGTTCATGAACGCGGACATCCGCTACATCGACATCAAGTCGAAGGTCAGCCTGAACGGCGAACGCATCGGCACCGCGAAGATCAACCCATGGGTGGCGACGCTGGGCGTCGGCTATCGCTTTTGATCGGGACGCACGCATCAAGCAAGAACGCGCGGGCATGTGCCCGCGCGTTTTTTTGGGGCTCGCAGCATGGCCGTCGCGCGACCGCCTGACGCCTCAGGCCGCCAGTTGATCGCGCAGCGCCTGCACCGCCGGCGTGTCGTCATCGGCCCGCCACACCAGCCGGGTGCGCGCGGCTCCGTACTTGCCCGGCAGGTCGCGCACCCGCAGCGCGGTCTGCCCACCCAGCACATCCAGCACGGAGCGCGGCACGATGGCCACGCCCGTACCGGCCGCCACGCAGGCGACGATCGCGTGATAGGACGCGAACTCCATCACCTTGCCCGGCGCCACGCCTTCGCGGCCGAGCCAGGACTCCAGGATGCGGCGATAGGAACAGCCGGACGCGAAGGCGATCACCGTGTGATCGGCCAGCGCCCGCGCGTCGGCGATCTCGGGCCAGGCGCGCGGCGAAATCAGGACCAGCGTTTCGGCGAAGGCCTCGGTTGACGCCAGTCCCTCGGCGGGAAAGGGCTCGGCCACGAAGGCCGCTTCGAGTTCGTAGTCGCGCACCTTGGCCGCCAGCGCGGCCGAGGTGCCCGTGACCAGCTCGATGCGCACCTGCGGCCAGGCCGCGTGGTAGGCCGCCAGCACCGGCGGCAATCGGGCCGCCGCCGTGCTTTCCATGGTGCCCAGGCGCAGCGTGCCGCGCGGCGCGCCGTCGCGCACGGCCTGCTGCGCCTCGGCCGACAGCCGCAGCAGGCGGTCGGCGTAGGACAGCAGCACGCGGCCCTGGTCCGACAGCACCAGGCGCCGGTTCTGGCGGCGGAACAGCGGGGCTTCCAGCGAAGTCTCCAGCTGCTTGAGCCGGGTGGACACATTGGACTGCACACGGTTCAGCCGGGCGGCCGCGCGCGCCACGCCACCTTCATCGGCCACCGCCTTGAAAATCTGCAGTGCGTCCAGATCCAAATTTCTCATCTAAAGAACCTATGTTCTTAATAATTCACTATTCAAGATATTAGTACAGTCGTAGAGTGGGCTCATGTCAAGCCATGCCCAGCCCCTCGTCCCCGCCCGCAGCGCCGTCAGCCTCGCCTGGCCGGCCGCGCTGGCGCTGGCCGCGCTGATGGGCATCGGCCGCTTCGCCTTCACGCCGGTCTGGCCGCTGATGGCGCACGACGCCGCGCTCTCGCTGGAACAAGGCGGCTGGCTGGCCTCGGCCAACTACGCGGGCTACCTGCTGGGCGCGTTGGTCGCGGCCGCGTGGCCGCCGCGCCGGCCGCTGGCCGCCACCGCCAGCCTGCTGGCGGTGGCGGCGCTGACCCTGGCCATGCCGCTGCCCCACTCCGTGGCGGGCTGGGCCGCGCTGCGGCTGGCGGCCGGCTGGGCCAGCGCGCTGGGCTTCATCTGCGTGGCCTCATGGCGGCCCGCGCGGGCGGGCGACCCGATCGAGCCGGCCGCGTCCGCCGTGATCTATGCGGGCGTGGGCGCCGGCATCGCGGCGACCGGGCTGGCCTGCCTGGCCCTGATGGCGGCCGGCGCCACGGCGGCGCAATGCTGGGTGGCGCTGGGCGCGCTGGCGCTGGCCTTGTCGATGGCCGCCTGGCCCAGACTGCGCGCGGCGCTGCCGGCCACCGCCGCGTCCGCCCGCCCATCCCACCGGGAACCGCTGCCGCGCGGCATGGCGGGACTGGCGCTGCACTATGGCGTGTTCGGCATCGGCTACATCATTCCCGCCACCTTCCTGCCCGCCATGGCCAAGGACGTCATGCCCGATCCGGCGGTGTTCGGCTGGGCCTGGCCCCTGTTCGGGCTGGCCGCCGCGCTGTCCTGCCTGATGGTGCCTAAGCTGGCGCGCCGGCACGGCGAGATCCGGATCTGGCGCGGCGCGCAGGCGGCGATGGCGCTGGGCATGGCGGTGGCGGCGCTGCGGCACGACCTGGCCGCCGTGATCGTGGCGGCGCTGCTGGTGGGCGGCACCTTCATGGTCATCACCCAGGCCGGCATGGTGGCGGCCCGGCGCCTGGCGGGCGCGGCCGCGCCCCGTGCCGCCGCCCTGATGACGGCGGCCTTCGCCGCCGGCCAGATTGTCGGCCCGCTGCTGGCCGCCTGGACGGCGCGGCTGGGCGCCAGCCTGCCGCAGACGCTGGCGGCGGGCGCGGCGCTGCTGGCGCTGTCGGCCTGGGGCTTGGGGAAAATCACGGCCGCGCGCGGCAGCGCTGGGCATAATGCAGTCGACCCAAGGGGCAATGCCCCCTGAGACCGCGTTCATTATGAAAGAGGAGTCCCCAGCATGAAACCGTTGCGCCCCCTGATCGCCGCCCTGGCCACCCTCGCGGCCGTCGCCGCCCCGTGCAGCCAGGCCCACGCCCAGGCCGCCGACTGGCCCGCCAGGCCCATCACCATGATCGTGCCCTATGCGCCGGGCGGCTTCGCCGACACCCGCGTGCGCCTGCTGGCGCGCAAGCTGGGCGAATCGCTGGGACAACCCGTCGTGGTCGAGAACAAGGCCGGCGCCGGCGGCGTGGTCGGCACCAACCTGATCGCCAAGGCCCAGCCCGACGGCTACACCATCGGCACCGGCAACCTGGCGCCGATGGCGGTAAACCCGTCGCTGATGAAGGAAATGCCGTACAACCCGCAGAAGGACCTGGCGCCCGTCATCCTGATCGAGAACAGCCCGCTGGTGCTCAGCGTCAACAATGAGCTGCCGGTCAAGACGCTGGCCGACCTGATCGCGCTGGCCAGGAAGCAGCCGGGCAAGCTGTCGTTCGGCTCGTCCGGCGTGGGTGGCGCGCACCACCTGTCCGGCGAGATGTTTCGCGAGCAGGCCGGGATCGACATCGTGCACGTCCCGTACAAGGGCGGCAGCCTGGCCGCGACCGACCTGATGGGCGGCCATATCTCGATGATGTTCGAGATGGGTTATTCGGCGCTGCCGGCCATCCAGGGCAAGAAGATCCACCCGATCGCGGTCACCTCGGCCAGGCGCCTGGCCGTGCTGCCCGACGTGCCAACCATGGCCGAATCGGGCCTGGGCGGCTTCGAATCGTATAACTGGCAGGGCATCGTCGCCCCGGCCGGCACCCCGGCGCCCATCATCGCCAGGCTCAATGCGGAGTTCAACCGCATCCTGAAGGAACCCGAACTCCAAAAGGCCATCGCCGACACCGGCAGCCAGGCCGGCGGCGGCACGCCCGAGGACTTCGCCGCCTTCATCAAGAGCGAAACCGGGAAGTGGGCCCACGTCATCAAAGCTGGAAACATCCAGCTCCAGTAACCCACGCCCCAGGAGCGCGCCATGACATCCCGCCTTTGCGAACGACTTGAACTCGACCAGCCCGTCATCCAGGCCCCCATGGCCGGCGGGGCCACCACGGTGGCGCTGGTGGCCGAATCGTCGCGGGCGGGCGTGCTGGGCTCGCTGGGCGCCGCCTACCTGAGCGCCGCCCAGATCGAGCAAGCCGCCGGCGCGATCCGCGAGCGCACCGACCGTCCCTACGCCATCAACCTGTTCGCGTCCGTGCCGGACCAGCCCTATCTGGGCGACGGCGCGCGCCTGCTGGCGCTGATGGCGCGGTATCACGAGCAACTGGGACTGGACGCGCCCGCCATGCCCGGCCCGCAGGCCGATCCGCTGGCGACGCAGATCGAAGCCGTGTTGCGCGCGCGGCCGGCGGTGTTCAGCTTTACCTTCGGCCGCATCGCGCCGGAGGTGCTGGCGCGGTGCCGCGAGCTGGGCATCCTGACGGTGGGCACGGCCACCACCGTGCGCGAAGCGGTGGCGCTGGAACAGGATGGCGTGGACGCCGTGGTGGCCCAGGGCTATGAGGCCGGCGGCCATCGCGGCACTTTCCTGGACGATTTTGACCAGTCGCTTATCGGCACGCTGGCGCTGGTGCCTCAGGTGGTCGATGCGGTCTCGGTGCCGGTGATCGCCTCCGGCGGCATCATGGACGGCCGCGGCATCGCCGCCGCGCTGGCGCTGGGCGCGCAGGCCGCTCAAATGGGGACGGCCTTTCTGTCCACCGAGGAATCCGGCATCTGCGACGCCTACAAGGCCGTGCTGCCCGCCTCCCGTTCCGAGCAGTCGCGCATCACGCGGGCTTTTTCCGGGCGGCCGGCGCGCGGCATCGCCAATGCATTCATGCGCGACATGGACGCGAATCCGTCCGACATCCTGCCCTATCCGTTGCAGAACGCCCTGACGCGGCCCATGCGCAATGCCGGCGGCCGCGCCGGCGATATCAACGTGCTGTCGCTGTGGGCGGGCCAGGGCGCACCCATGGCGCGGCGCGAGAGCGCCGCCGAACTGGTGCGCCGGCTGGCTGTGGAGACCGCCACGGCCCAGGCCCGGCGCTAATCAGGGACCGATTTCCGGAAGGGCCGTCCGCCGGGCGGCGGCCGCCTCGCCCCACGGATTGTCCCTGATTGTGAAAAGACTGTTCCACTCGTTGCCTAGCAGATTGTGATCACAAATCGTCGGGATACAATGGCCCCTCGCCGCCGGTTACAGATCCGATTTCCTGTCCCGGCATATGAGTAACAGGGCGCTTCCCGACGCAGCCTGTTCTGCCAGCGCTGCGGCCCCTTGCCCGCGCCGGACGGACTGGCCGGCAAGCACCGCCGCCGAAACACCCTTTCGTTGCCCATGTCCGCTCACACCCGCAGCACCCCCGAATTCGCCCTGCGCCTGGAGGGCGTCGCGCTCGGCTACGGTGAATTCACCGTGCTGCGCGACATCTCCATGGACGTGCGGGCCGGCCAGGTCGTCGCCATCATGGGCGGCTCCGGCTCGGGCAAGACCACGCTGCTGCGCGCGGCCACCGGCCAGCTGATCGCCCAGCGCGGCACCGTCCAGGCTTTCGGCCAGGACATCGCCGCCGTCGACGCCGCCGGAATGCAGTCGTTGCGCAAGCGCATGGGCGTGCTGTTCCAGCAGGGCGCACTGTTCACCGACCTGAACGTCTTCGAAAACGTTGCTTTTCCGCTACGCGAGCACACCCGGCTGAGCGAGGCCGAACTGACCGAGCGCGTGCTGGACAAGCTCGACGCCGTCGGCCTGCGCGCCGCTGCCCACCTGAAGGTCGCCGAGGTATCCGGCGGCATGGCGCGCCGGGTCGCGCTGGCACGCGCCGTGGTGCTGGAGCCCGAGCTAATCCTGTATGACGAGCCCTTCGCCGGCCTGGACCCGATTTCCATGGGCATCACCGCCCGCCTGATCCGCGACCTGGCCGACCGCCTGGGCTGCGCCTCGGTGCTGATCACCCACGACGTGCAGGAATCCTTCGCCATCGCCGACCAGGTCTATCTGGTCGGCCAGGGAGAACTCAAGGCCGCCGGCACCCCGCAGATCCTGTCGCAATCGCAGGACCCCTACGTGCAGCAATTCCTCAAGGGCGAACCCGACGGCCCCGTCGCGTTCCAGTACCCCGAAACACCGGCCTTCAAGAAATGGCTGGCGCAACAACAGGGGCGCAAGGCATGAGCGGCAAGACCAATCCCATCAGCGCGCTGGGCGGCTGGATCCGGGGCCAGATTTCCGGTATCGGCTACTTCACCCGTTTCTTCCTGGGCCTGCTGGGGCGCAGCGGCATCGCGTTCTCGCGCCCGCGCCTGGTATCGCAGCAGATCCACTTCATCGGCAATTACTCGCTGCTGATCATCGCCGTGTCCGGCATGTTCGTCGGCTTCGTGCTGGGCCTGCAGGGCTATTACACGCTGAACCGCTACGGCTCGTCGGAAGCGCTGGGCCTGCTGGTGGCGCTGTCGCTGGTGCGCGAGCTGGGGCCGGTGGTCACGGCGCTGCTGTTCGCCGGCCGCGCGGGCACCTCGCTGACCGCCGAGATCGGCCTGATGAAGGCCGGCGAACAGCTGTCGGCGATGGAAGTAATGGCGGTGGACCCGATGCGCCGCGTGCTGGTGCCGCGCCTGTGGGGCGGCATCATCGCCATGCCCATCCTGGCGGCGGTGTTCTCCATGGTGGGCATCCTGGGCGGCTGGGTGGTCGGCGTGCTGATGATCGGAGTGGACCCCGGCGCCTTCTGGTCGCAGATGCAGAACGGCGTGGACGTCTGGAACGACGTGCTCAACGGCGTCATCAAGAGCCTGGTGTTCGGCGTCACCGTGACGCTGGTCTCGCTCTACGAAGGCTGGCAGGCCAAGCCCACGCCCGAGGGCGTGGCCCGTGCCACCACACGCACCGTGGTGGTGGGATCGCTGGCGGTGCTGGGCCTGGATTTCCTGCTTACGGCCTTGATGTTTGGAAACTGATACGGATTGATCATGTCACGCGAAAAAACCGACTTCTGGGTAGGCCTGTTCGTACTGCTGGGCGCGGCCGCGCTGGCGTTCCTGGCGTTGCGCGCCGGCAACCTGAGCGCCTTCTCCTTCGCGCCCACCTATACCGTCACGGCGAACTTCGATAACGTGGGCGGCCTCAAGGTGCGCGCGCCCGTCAAGAGCGCCGGCGTGGTGGTGGGGCGGATCGCCGGCATCTCCTTCGACGACAAGACCTTCCAGGCGGTGGTGTCCATCAACCTTGAGACGACCTACAAGTTCCCCAAGGACTCGTCGGCCGCCATCCTGACGTCCGGCCTGCTGGGCGAACAGTACCTGGGCCTGACGCCGGGCAGCGAGGAAGAGAACTTTGCCGAGGGCGGCAAAATCCGCTATACCCAAAGCGCCGTCGTGCTCGAGCAGCTGATCAGCAAGTTCCTCTACGGATCGGCCGAAAAGCAAGGCTCGGGCGGCGCCCAGGAACCGGCCAAGACGCCCGCGAATTAAAGACTAACCGACGCGCGGTATTGCCTGCCGCGCAGCCGTCGCTTATAAGAAAATATTGATAGGGATGCCCTGATCATGAACACGCACGCTCTTTCCCGCATCGCCACCGTCGCGGCCGCGGGCGCACTGATGGCCGGCTGCGCCGCGCCCAAGAACCCCGATCCGCGCGATCCCTGGGAAGGCTTCAACCGGGGCGTCTACAAGTTCAATGATTCGGTCGACCGGGTGGTCTTCAAGCCCGTCGCCCAGGCCTACACCTACGTCACGCCGCAGCCGGTGCGCAGCTGCGTGCACAACATCTTCAGCAACGTCGGCGACCTCTGGTCCGGCGCCAACAGCATGCTGCAAGGCCGTGGCCACGACTTCGTCAACACGCTGGGCCGCTTCCTGTTCAACACCACCATGGGCGTGGGCGGCTGCTTCGACGTCGCCTCGGCCAACGGCGCGCGCAAGATCCCGAACGACTTCGGCACCACGCTGGGCGTCTGGGGCATCGGCCAGGGCCCGTACCTGGTGCTGCCGTTCTTCGGCTCGTCCACCATCCGCGACGGCGTCGGCCTGGCCGGCGACTTCTACGGTCGCAAGGCCACCTACACCAGCGTCAGCGCGATCGACAACGTGCCGCTGCGCAATTCGCTGTGGGGCCTGAGCGTGGTGGACGCGCGCGCCAGCCTGCTGGACGCGACCAACACGATCGACCGCGTGGCGCTGGATCCGTACAGCTTCGTGCGCGACGCCTACCTGCAACGCCGCGCCGCCATGGTGCTGGGCCAGAAGGTGGGCGACGAGTCCGCGCTGCCGAACTACGAAGACGACGAGGACGACGCCAAGGGCGCCGCCCCCGCCATGGCGCCGGTCGTCCAGCCCGCCAAGTAAGTCAACGCCGCCGCTCGCGGCGCAGCAAGGAGAGTTCATGCAGTTTTCATTGTTTTCGACATTCAAGCGGCTGGCGGTTGCCGGCCTGATGAGCCTGGCCGCCGCCAGCGCCAATGCCCAGACCCAGCCCGACCCCAACGGGCCGGCCGACAAGTTCGTGCTGGCCGCGGCCGACCAGGCCCTGGCCGTGCTCAAGAGCGACGGCGCGGTCAAGTCCGGCAACACGACGCGCATCAACCAGGTGGTCGACCAGCACATCCTGCCCTACGTGAACTTCCAGAAGACGACCCGCCTGGCCGCCGGCCGCTACTGGCGCCAGGCCAACGACAAGCAGAAGCACGATCTGGCCGAGGCCTTCCGCGGCACGCTGGTGCGCACCTATAGCGGCGCGCTGACGCGGGTCGACAACAACACCAAGGTCACGCTGGTGCCGAGCCGCGGCAGCCTGGATGGCGACGACGTGGTCGTGCGCACGCAGATCAGCCAGACCAACGCCGCGCCGGTGGGCGTGGACTACCGCCTGGAAAAGACGCCGCAAGGCTGGAAGATCTACGACATGAACGTCGAGGGCATCTGGCTGATCGAGAACTACCGCAACCAGTTCGCGCAGCAGATCAACCAGAACGGCATCGACGGCCTGATTCAGGCGCTGAACCAGCGCAACCAATAGGCGGCCGGCTCCGGCCTCAGCCAGCCCGGCATGTCCTCGCGGCGCGCCGGGCTTTTTTTTCGCTCCCGTGCCGCGCGATGACGCCGCGCGTTTCAGCGCAATGCCAGGATGGGACAATAAGGGGACGCATAAGCCCGGAACGCCCCGGTCCACCACGTGGCCATAGGCGCGTCGCGCCGCCATGCGTATATATAATGACCGATTCGCGCTTTGCCGGACGCTCCTGCGCGCCCGCAAACTTGGTCACCCCTCTGGTCATCCCTGGTCAGCCCCTGGTCCCCCGGCAAACCGCCGACCCCGCCGCCATGTCCGCAGTCAGCCTCGAAAACGTATCCAAAATATATGCGCCGCGCTCGCGCGGCCTGGGCAGGCTGTTCGGCCGCGCGCCCGGGCCGGGCTTCCAGGCCCTGAACGACGTCAGCCTGCGCATCGAGCACGGCGAGTTCTTCGGCCTGCTGGGCCCCAACGGCGCCGGCAAGACCACGCTGATCTCCATTCTGGCCGGCCTGGCGCACGCCACCTCCGGCCGCGCCTCGGTCTGTGGCTACGACGTCGTGGCCGACTACAAATCGGCGCGACGGGCGCTGGGCGTGGTGCCGCAGGAACTGGTCTACGACCCGTTCTTCACCGTGCGCGAGACGCTGCGCATCCAGTCGGGCTATTTCGGCCTGCGCAAGAACGACGACTGGATCGACGAGATCCTGTTCAACCTGGGGCTGGCCGACAAGGCCAACTCCAACATGCGCGCGCTGTCCGGCGGCATGAAGCGCCGCGTGCTGGTGGCGCAGGCGCTGGTGCACCGCCCGCCCGTGATCGTGCTGGACGAGCCCACCGCCGGCGTGGACGTGGACCTGCGCCGCACGCTGTGGGAATTCATCTCGCGCCTGAACAAGGCCGGCCACACCATCATGCTGACCACGCACTACCTGGAAGAGGCCGAGGCCCTGTGCGGCCGCATCGCCATGCTCAAGGGCGGCCGCGTCGTGGCGCTGGACACCACCCAGGCGCTGCTGGCGCGCGTGGGCGGCGTGGACCTGGAAGACGCCTTCGTGCGCATCATGCATCAGGACGACGCCCCCGCCGTCCACAGCCCGCAACCCGTAGGGACCCCGCAATGACCCAACCCGCCGCGCCCGCCAGCCAACCGCTGGTGCAGCCCCGCCTGGACGCGGGCTCGGGCTTTCCGACCCTGCTGCGCAAGGAATTGCTGCGCTTCTGGAAGGTCAGCTTCCAGACCATCGCCGCGCCGGTCATCACCGCGCTGCTGTACCTGCTGGTGTTCGCCCACGTGCTCGAAGGTCGGGTCATGGTCTACGGCAGCGTGCCGTACACCGCGTTCCTGATTCCCGGGCTCATGATGATGAGCATGCTGCAGAACGCCTTCGCCAATCCGTCGTCGTCGCTGATCCAAAGCCGCATCACCGGCAACCTGGTGTTCATGCTGCTGCCGCCGCTGTCGCACCGCGACATCTTCGCCGCCTACGTGCTGGCCGCCGTGGTGCGCGGCATCGCCGTCGGCATTTGCGTCTGGGTGGTGGCGCTCTACTTCGTCTCGCTGATGCCCGCGCATCCGCTGTGGCTGGCGGTGTTCGCCGTGCTGGCCTGCGGCATCATGGGCGTGCTGGGCCTGATCGCCGGCCTGTGGTCCGAGAAATTCGACCAGCTCGCCGCCTTCCAGAACTTCCTGATCATGCCGGCCACCTTCCTGTCCGGCGTGTTCTATTCCATCCACACGCTGCCCGCCTTCTGGCAAGGCGTGTCGCACTGGAACCCCATCTTCTACACCATCGACGGCTTCCGCTACGGCTTCTTCGCGGTGTCCGACGTCTCGCCGTGGCGCAGCCTGGCGGTGGTGGCGGGGGTGTTCCTCGCGCTTTCGATCTATGCGCTGCGGCTCCTGGCCAGCGGCTACAAACTCAGGAACTGAAGTCCATGCTTCCCACTCCCGCGCAAGTCCGCCAATACATCGCGGACGGCCTGCCCTGTGACCACCTGGACGTGCAGGGCGACGGCTCGCATTTCGACGCCGTCATCGTCAGCGCCGCCTTCGAGGGCAAGCGCCTGATCCAGCGCCACCAACTGGTCTATGCCGCCCTGGGCGACCGCATGAAGGCCGAGATCCACGCGCTGTCGATGCGCACCCTGACCCCGGACGAATACCGGCAGGCCGGCAAATAATGGACAAGCTGCGCATCACCGGCGGCGCCCGCCTGCACGGGGAAATCTCGATCTCGGGCGCCAAGAACTCGGCCCTGCCGATCCTGTGCGCCAGCCTGCTGACGGCCGACGCGCTGTCGCTGACCAACGTGCCGCGCCTGAACGACACCGGCACCATGCTGAACCTGCTGGCCCGCATGGGCGTGCGCGCCGAGCGCGGCAATGACGGCATGGTCACGCTGCAGGCCGACCGGGTCGACAGCCTGGAAGCGCCCTACGAACTGGTCAAGACCATGCGCGCGTCCATCCTGGTGCTGGGCCCGCTGGTGGCCCGGTTCGGCGAGGCGCGCGTCAGCCTGCCCGGCGGCTGCACCATCGGCCAGCGTCCGGTGGATCAGCACATCAAGGGCCTGGCCGCGCTGGGCGCCGAGATCAGCATCGAGCACGGCTTCGTGGTGGCGCGCGCCAAGCGCCTGAAGGGCGCTTCCATCCGCACCGACATGGTCACCGTGACCGGCACCGAGAACCTGCTCATGGCGGCAGTGCTGGCGGATGGCCGGACCATCCTGGAAAACGCCGCGCGCGAGCCCGAGATCGTCGACCTGGCGGAACTGCTCATCAAGATGGGCGCCCGCATCCAGGGCCACGGCACGGACCGCATCGTGATCGACGGCGTCGAGCGCCTGCACGGCGCCGAGCACCGCGTCATCTCCGACCGCATCGAGGCCGGCACCTTCCTGTGCGCCGTGGGCGCGGCCGGCGGCGACATCACGCTGCGCGACACCGATCCCGGCATCCTCGGCGCCACGCTGGACAAGCTGGTCGAGGCCGGCCTGACCATCGAGACCGGCCCCGACTGGATCCGCGGCGCCATGTCCGCGCGCCCCAAGGCCGTGGGCTTTCGCACGCACGAATATCCCGGTTTCGCCACCGACATGCAGGCGCAGCTGATGGCGCTGAACACCGTGGCCGACGGCACCTCGGTGGTCGTCGAGACCATCTTCGAAAACCGCTACATGCACGTGCAGGAACTGCGCCGCATGGGCGCCGACATCGACATCGACGGCCACACCGCCATCGTGCGCGGCGTGCCCAGGCTGTCGGGCGCCACCGTCATGGCCACCGACCTGCGCGCCTCGGCCAGCCTCGTCATCGCCGGCCTGGCCGCTGACGGCGACACGCTGGTGGACCGCATCTACCACCTGGACCGGGGCTACGACCGCATGGAACTGAAACTGCGCGCCCTGGGCGCCGACATCCAACGCGTCAGCGGCAAGGAGAATGCTTGATGAGCGAAACCACCACGCCGCTGACCCTGGCCTTGTCCAAGGGGCGGATCTTCGAGGAAACCATGCCCCTGCTGGCCGAGGCCGGCATCGAGGTGCCCGAGAATCCGGAAAGCTCGCGCAAGCTGATCCTGCCGACCAGCGATCCCGGCCTGCGCCTGATCATCGTGCGCGCCTCGGACGTGCCCACCTACGTGCAGTACGGCGCGGCCGACCTGGGCATCGCCGGCAAGGACGTGCTGATCGAGCACGCCGCGCAGCAGCCCGGCGGGCTGTACCAGCCCATCGACCTGAACATCGCCAAGTGCCGCCTGGCCGTGGCCGTGCGCAAGGGCTTCGACTACGAGGCCGCCGTGCACCAGGGCGCGCGCCTGCGCGTGGCCACCAAGTACGTGCAGTCAGCCCGTGAACACTTCGCGTCCAAGGGCGTATACGTCGACATCATCAAGCTGTATGGTTCGATGGAGCTGGCGCCGCTGGTCGGCCTGGCCGACTGCATCGTCGACCTGGTCTCCACCGGCGGCACGCTGCGCGCCAACGACCTGGTGGCGGTCGAGGACATCATGCCGATCTCCTCTCGCCTGATCGTCAACCAGGCCGCGCTGAAAACCCGCGGCGCGCGCCTGCAGCCGCTGCTGGACGCCTTCGAGCGGGCCGCCGCCCGCAATGCCTAACCCCAGGCCGCCGCGTCCGCGCGGCGGCCGTCGCCTGACCCCATGACGCCATGGCCCTGATCAATCGTCTCGACTCCCGCGATCCCGGATTCGCGTCCGCCCTGTCCAAGCTGCTGGCCTTCGAGGCGGCCGAGGACGAATCCATCGACCGCGCCGCGGCCGGCATCCTGGCCGACGTGCGCGCCCGCGGCGACGCCGCGCTGCTGGAATACACGCAGCGTTTCGACCGCGTGCAGGCGGGCAGCGCCCAGGCGCTGGAGATCCCCAAGGCCGACTGGCATGCCGCGCTGGCCGCGCTGCCGGCCGCCCAACGCGACGCCCTGCAGGCCGCCGCCGCCCGCGTGCGCGCCTATCACGAGCGCCAGCGCGTCGAGACCTGGACCTACACCGAGGCCGACGGCACGCTGCTGGGCCAGCAGGTCACGCCGCTGGACCGCGTCGGCCTGTACGTGCCGGGCGGCAAGGCCGCCTATCCCTCGTCGGTGCTGATGAACGCGATCCCGGCCAAGGTCGCCGGCGTGCCGGAACTGGTCATGGTCACGCCCACCCCCGACGGCACGCGCAACCCCATCGTGCTGGCGGCGGCCGCCATCAGCGGTGTGGACCGCGTGTTCGCCATCGGCGGCGCGCAGGCCGTGGGCGCGCTGGCCTACGGCACCGCCACCGTGCCGGCCGTGGACAAGATCGTCGGCCCCGGCAACGCCTACGTTGCCGCCGCCAAGCGCCGCGTGTTCGGCGTGGTCGGCATCGACATGATCGCCGGCCCCAGCGAGATCCTGGTCATCTGCGACGGCAAGACGCCGGCCGACTGGATCGCCATGGACCTGTTCTCGCAAGCTGAGCACGACGAGCTGGCCCAATCCATCCTGCTCTGTCCCGACGCCGCCTTCCTGGCCGAGGTCGAGGCCGCCATCGCGCGCCTCCTGCCGACCATGCCGCGCGCCGACATCCTGCGCGTCAGCCTGGCCAACCGCGGCGCGCTGATCCAGGTGCGCGACCTGGACGAAGCCTGCCGCATCGCCAATGACATCGCCCCCGAACACCTGGAGATCTCCACCGAGAACCCGGAACAGTGGACCGCCAAGATCCGCCACGCCGGCGCGATCTTCATGGGCCGCTACAGCTCCGAGGCGCTGGGCGACTACTGCGCCGGCCCCAACCATGTGCTGCCGACCTCGCGCACGGCGCGCTTTTCCTCGCCGCTGGGCGTGTACGACTTCCAGAAGCGCTCCAGCCTGATCCAGGTCTCGCGCGACGGCGCCCAGACCCTGGGCCGGATCGCCGCCGAACTGGCGCTGGGCGAGGGCCTGCAGGCGCACGCCGCCAGCGCCCAGTACCGGCTGGACCAGCCATGAGCGGCCAGGCCACCGCCGCCGGCAAGGACACCCAGATGCCCCCGTCCGGCGCCCGCATCGCCGCCACCGTCCGCGCCGATGTCCGCGCCCTGGCCGCCTATCCGGTGGCCGAGGCGACCGGCTGCATCAAGCTGGACGCCATGGAATGCCCTTACGAGCTGCCCGAGGCCGTGCGCGAGGACATCGCACGCGCCGTCCGCGACACGCCGCTGAACCGCTACCCCAGCGCCGACCTGTCCGCGCTGCAACAGGCGGTGCGCGCGGCCTTCGGCGTGCCGGACGCGGCCGGCCTGCTGTTCGGCAACGGCTCGGACGAGCTGATCCACATCGCCATCCAGGCCTGCTGCGCCCCCGGCGATGTGGTGCTGTCGCCCTGGCCGTCCTTCGTCTATTTCGACATGGCGGCGCGCTTCGACCACGCCCGCTTCGTCGGCGTGCCGCTGACCGAGGACCTGTCCCTGGATCTGCCCGCCATGCTGGCCGCCATCCGCGAGCACCAGCCCAAGCTGGTGTTCCTGGCCGTGCCCAACAATCCCACCGGCGGCCTGTGGCCGGCCGAACAGGTCCAGGCCGTGATCGACGCCGCGCCCGGCCTGGTGGTGATCGACGAGGCCTACCAGCCCTTCGCCGACGGCACCTGGATGCCGCGCGTGCTGGATCTGCCCAACGTGGTGGTCATGCGCACCGTGTCCAAGATCGGACTGGCGGGCCTGCGCTTCGGCTACCTGGCCGGCAGCCCCGACTGGATCGCCGAGCTGAACAAGGTGCGCCCGCCCTACAACCTGGACGTGCTGACCCAGGCCGCGTTGCTGGCCGTGCTGCGCCACAAGCCGGTGCTGGACGAGCAGGCCGCCCGCCTGCGCGCCGACCGGGGCCCGCTGGCCGCCGCCCTGGCCGCCTTGCCCGGCACGCGGGTTTTCCCTTCCGCGGGTAATTTCGTCCTGGCCCGCTTTTCCGGCAAGATGGATGGCAACGCCGTGCATCTCGCCCTGAAAACGCGCAAAATATTGGTGCGCAACTTCTCCGGCGCCCACCCGCTGCTGGCGGACTGCCTGCGCATCTCGGTGGGCGCCCCCGCCGAAAACGCCGCCCTGCTGGCCGCGCTGCAAGAAATACTTAGTTAATCGAGTCCCGACATGCGTACCGCAGAGATCACCCGCAACACCAACGAAACCCGCATCCGCGTGGCCGTCAACCTGGACGGCACCGGCAAGCAGACGATCGACACCGGCGTGCCGTTCCTCGATCACATGCTGGACCAGATCGCGCGCCACGGCCTGATCGACCTGGACATCAAGGCGGAAGGCGACCTGCACATCGACGCGCATCACACCGTCGAGGACGTCGGCATCACGCTGGGCATGGCCATCGCCAAGGCGGTCGGCAACAAGGCCGGCCTGCGCCGCTACGGCCACGCCTACGTGCCGCTGGACGAGGCGCTGTCGCGCGTGGTGGTGGACTTCTCCGGCCGCCCGGGCCTGGAATATCACATCCCCTTCACCCGCGCCCGCATCGGCGACTTCGACGTGGACCTGACGCGCGAATTCTTCCAGGGCCTGGTCAACCACGCCCTGATCACGCTGCACATCGACAACCTGCGCGGCGTCAATGCCCACCACCAGTGCGAAACGGTCTTCAAGGCCTGTGGCCGCGCCCTGCGCATGGCCATCGAGGTCGACCCGCGCATGGGCGACATCGTGCCGTCCACCAAGGGCGTGCTGTAACGTCCACGATCTTCCGCACCGCATCAGGCAGACAGAATTGACCACTATCGCCATCGTCGATTACGGGATGGGCAACTTCCATTCCGTCGCGCGCGCGCTCCGGTACGCCGCCCCCGACGCCGACATCCGCATCTGCAACCAGCCCCATGAGATCGACGCGGCCGACCGGGTCGTGTTCCCCGGCCAGGGCGCCATGGCCGATTGCATGCGCACGCTGAACGAATCCGGCCTGCGCGAGGCGGTCGAGCGCGCCGCGCGCGCCAAGCCGCTGCTGGGCGTGTGCGTGGGCGAACAGATGCTGTTCGACCGCAGCGAGGAAGGCGACACGCCCTGCCTGGGGATCTTCCCGGGTGTGGTGCGTCGCTACGCCGGCCCGCGCTACGCGCCCGTCGTCACGGGCGAGGGCGAGGCCTGCGCGTCCGACGCCGGCCAGGCCGGCGCCGCGCCGACCGGCGCCGAATTGCTCAAGGTGCCGCACATGGGATGGAACAAAGTGCGCCAGACGCGCTCTCATCCTGTGTGGGCCGGCATCCCGGACGAAACGCACTTCTATTTCGTCCATAGTTATTACGCCGATCCCGCCGATCCCGGCCTGACCGTCGGTGAAACCGATTATGGCGTCAGCTTTACCTGCGCAGTGGCGGCAGCTAACATTTTCGCGGTGCAGTTCCACCCGGAAAAGAGCGCCGAACACGGTTTGCGCCTGTATCGCAATTTTGTAGACTGGCAGCCATAACCCAGGCTCAGGCCTGCCGCTCCAGCCCGTTCAACTCTTTTTCTTTCGCTACCATGCTGCTGATCCCCGCCATCGATCTCAAAGACGGGCGCTGCGTGCGCCTGCGCCAGGGCGACCTGGACGATGCAACGGTGTTCTCCGAAGACCCCGCCGCCATGGCCTCCCGCTGGCTCGAACAGGGCGCGCGCCGCCTGCACCTAGTCGACCTGAACGGCGCGGTCGCGGGCAAGCCCCGCAATGAAGTCCCCATCAAGGCCATCCTGGATGCCGTGGGCGACGAGATGCCGGTCCAGATCGGCGGCGGCATCCGCGATCTCGACACCATCGAGCGCTACCTCGACGCCGGCATTTCCTACGTCATCATCGGCACGGCCGCCGTCAAGAACCCCGGCTTCCTGCATGACGCCTGCGGCGCCTTCCCCGGCCAGATCATCGTCGGCCTGGACGCGCGCGACGGCAAGATCGCCACCGACGGCTGGAGCAAGCTGACGCGCCACGACGTGCTGGACCTGGCCAAGAAGTTCGAGGACTACGGCTGCGAAGCCATCATCTACACCGACATCGGCCGCGACGGCATGCTCTCGGGCGTGAACGTCGACGCCACGGTGCGCCTGGCGCAGCACGTGCGCATCCCGGTGTACGCCTCGGGCGGCATCGCCGGCATCCAGGACATCGAGGCGCTGTGCGCGGTCGAGGAAGAGGGCGTCGAAGGCGCCATCCTGGGCCGCAGCATCTACGAAGGCACGCTGGACTTCCAGGCCGCCCAGGCGCGCGCCGACGAGCTGTCCAAATGACCACTTCCGGCACGCAGGGCGGTGCGCCCGCGCAGAGCGCGCTGACCCGCCGCATCATTCCCTGCCTTGACGTCACGGCCGGCCGTGTCGTCAAGGGCGTGAACTTCGTCAACCTGACCGACGCGGGCGACCCCGTCGAGATCGCCCGCCGCTACAACGAGCAGGGCGCCGACGAACTCACCTTCCTGGACATCACCGCCACCAGCGACGGCCGCGACCTGATCCTGCCCATCATCGAGCAGGTGGCTTCGCAGGTCTTCATCCCGCTGACCGTGGGCGGCGGCGTGCGCCAGGTGTCCGACATCCAGCGCCTGCTCAACGCCGGCGCCGACAAGATCAGCATCAACAGCGCCGCCGTGGCCAACCCGGAACTGGTGCGCGCGGCGTCCGACTACCATGGCTCGCAATGCGTGGTGGTGGCCATCGACGCCCGCCGCGTGTCGCAGCCGGGCGAACCGGCACGCTGGGAAGTGTTCACGCACGGCGGCCGCAAGGCCACCGGCCTGGACGCCGTGACCTGGGCCCGCCGCATGGCCGCCTACGGCGCCGGCGAGATCCTGCTGACCAGCATGGACCGCGACGGCACCAAGTCCGGTTTCGACCTGGAGCTGACCCGCGCCGTGTCCGACGCCGTGCCGGTGCCGGTCATCGCCTCGGGCGGCGTGGGCAACCTGCAGCATCTGGCCGACGGCGTGACCACCGGCCGCGCCAGCGCGGTGCTGGCCGCCAGCATCTTCCACTTCGGCCAGCATACGGTGCGCGAGTGCAAGCAGTTCATGGCCGCGCAGGGCATCCCAACTAGATTGTGACCCACCCCGAGCGCTGCGCGCTTCCCCTCAAGGGGCGCAGCTGCGGACCGGCAAAGCCGGCTCCGCGCTGCCCCGCTTGTGGCGCAGCGCTTGCTGCTGGGGGTGTCTTTCGAAGGAAGGATGCAGGCGGGATTCGGCTTGGGCGCTGCCATCCGCCTTGGACCAGGCGGGCGCGCGTGCAACAAGGTATTGCCGTAAGATGATGGATCCCTGGCGCTTGCGGTGGCTGGCCGGATCGGCCGGCTGCATGCGGCGCGCGAGGACAATGGATGAATGACATGAGCAATGAACCCGCCTGGCTAGCCGATGTCGTGTTCGACAAGGACGGCCTGATTCCCGCCATCGCGCAGGATGCCGAGAACGGCCAGATCATGATGGTCGCCTGGATGAACCGCGAATCGCTGGCCGAGACGGCCGCGACGGGCCGCGCCGTGTACTGGTCGCGGTCGCGCCAGCGCCTATGGCGCAAGGGCGAGGAATCCGGCCATGTGCAGCAGGTGCACGAGCTGCGCCTGGATTGCGATGGCGACGTGGTGCTGCTGAAGATCCACCAGGAAGGCGGCATCGCCTGCCATACCGGCCGCGCCAGCTGCTTCTACCGCCGCCTGGAAGGCCGCGCCGACGAGGCCGCCTGGATCACCGTGGACCCGGTGCTGAAAGACCCCGAGCATATCTACAAATGACCGCCACCCAACTGAACGCGGGCGACGTGCTCGCCCGCGTCGCCGACACCCTGGAAACCCGCCGCCCCGAGAATGGCGGCGATCCGCAAGCGTCCTACGCCGCCAGGCTGCTGGCCAAGGGGCCCGACGCCTTCCTGAAGAAGATCGGCGAAGAAGCCACCGAGCTGGTCATGGCCGCCAAGGACGGCGTGCCGGAGCGCATCGTCAGCGAGACCGCCGACCTGTGGTTCCACTGCCTGGTCGCGCTGACCCATTTCAAGCTGCGCCCCGAGGACGTGCTGGCCGAGCTGGCGCGCCGCGAAGGGTTGTCCGGCCTGGCGGAAAAGGCCAGCCGCCCCAAGGATTGAAGACGGAAACCGGAAAAATGAGCGCCAACTGTATCTTCTGCAAGATCGCCGCGGGCGAGATCCCGGCCAAGAAAGTCTACGAAGACGAAGACTTCCTGTGCTTTCACGACATCAATCCGGCCGCGCCGGTGCATCTTTTGCTGATCCCTCGACGTCATGTCATATCCATGCAGGATATTACGGGTGAGGACGCAGTCTGGTTGGGTAGAATGATGGCACTGGTTCCGAAGCTCGCGGCCGAGAACGGCTGCAACCCGGGCCCCGATGGCGGATTTCGCATCATGATCAATTCTGGCGTCGAAGGCGGCCAGGAAGTCCCGCATCTGCATTTCCACATTCTTGGCGGCGCGCGGCCCTGGAAAGGACGCGCGGCCCCCACTGCGTAACACGGAGAAACCGTCATGGGTAGCTTTAGCATTTGGCATTGGTTGGTCGTCCTGGTCATCGTGGCCCTGATCTTCGGCACCAAGAAACTGCGCAACATCGGGTCCGACCTGGGCGGCGCGGTCAAGGGCTTCAAGGAAGGCATGAAGGACGCCAACGGCGGTGACAAGCCCGCCGAACCCATCGCGCAGCAGCGCGTCTCGGGCGAGACCATCGACGTGCAAGCCAAGGAAAAGTCCAATTCCTGAGCCCTCGCGGCTTTCCCTCCGGGCCGCGCCCACGCCGGCCCGCCCAGCTTTTCTTTCCGAGCGGCCATCGCATGTTTGATGTCAGCCTCACTGAACTGATGGTGATCGGCGTCGTCGCCCTGATCGTCATCGGCCCCGAACGCCTGCCCAAGGTGGCCCGCACCGTCGGCCACCTGCTGGGCCGCGCGCAGCGCTACGTCAACGACGTGAAGTCCGACATCCAGCGCGAGATCGAGCTCGACGAGCTGCGCAAGTTCAAGAGCGAAATGGAGACCGCGGCCCAGGGCGTGCAGAAATCGCTGCACGAAACCCAGGCGTCGCTGGAAGAACCGGTGCAGCAGCTGCGCGCCGAGCTGGACGAAGCGGCCCGCGAAGTCAACGGCCAGCCGGCGGCGCAAGCGCCCGCCGCCGACGCGTCCGAGGCGCTGCCCGCGCCGACGCCTGCCGCAGGTTCGCCTGCCGCAGGTTCGCCTGCCGCAGGTTCGCCTGCCGCAGGATCGCCTGCCGCTCAGCCCGCCACCGAACCCGCGCGCACCATCGCGCCGCCCGCGCAGAACCCCAATCTGGCCCTGGACCTCGGCCCCGAGCCGGCACAGGCCACCGCGCCCGCCACGCCTGCGGCCAGCGAACCCGCGCCCGCCGCCAAGCCCGCCACGCCCCCCGGAACGCCAACGTGACCCAGGACGCCTCCCAACAAGAAGACGGCCAGCAGGAAAGCTTCATCTCCCATCTGATCGAGCTGCGCTCCCGCCTGCTGCGCGCCGCCGCCGCGATCGTGGCCGTGTTCATCGTGCTGTTCATCTATCCCGGCGCCTCGCCGATCTATGACGCGCTGGCCCAGCCCATGCTGGCCTCGCTGCCGCAGGGCACGCGCATGATCGCCACCGGCGTCATCACGCCCTTCATGGTGCCGGTCAAGGTCACCATGATGGCGGCCTTCATCATCGCGCTGCCGGTGGTGCTGTACCAGGCCTGGGCCTTCGTCGCGCCGGGCCTGTACCGCCATGAAAAGCGGCTGGCGCTGCCACTGATCGTCTCCAGCACGGTGCTGTTCCTGGCCGGCATGGCGTTCTGCTATTTCGTGGTGTTCCGCACGGTCTTCCACTTCATCGCCACCTTCGCGCCGCAGTCGATCACGCCGGCGCCGGACATCGAGGCCTACCTGAGCTTCGTCATGACCATGTTCCTGGCCTTCGGCATCACCTTCGAGGTGCCCGTGGCCGTGGTGCTGCTGGTCAAGATGGGCGTGGTCGAGCTGTCCAAGCTCAAGGCCGCGCGCGGCTACGTGGTGGTGGGCGCCTTCATCATCGCGGCGGTGGTCACCCCCCCCGACGTGGTCAGCCAGTTCATGCTGGCCGTGCCGCTGTGCCTGCTGTACGAGGTCGGCCTGATCTGCGCCCGCATGGTCTCGCCCAGGCGCGCCGCAGAGGACGATCCGGCATCGGATTCCCTCACCGAACGCCACTGAAGTAAGACCGTTTCACCTTGCGGGGACATGACTGCAATCCTACATTGCACTCATGTCCCTAGCCCAACGCCTGAGCGCCCTGATGCGGTGGCGCGGCATCAAAAGCCAAAACCAGCTGGCCCGCATTTCCGGCGTGCCGCAGTCCTGCATCCATCGCATCCTCAATCGCGGAGACCACTACTGGCCCGACCGCCGCACGGTGCTGCGTCTGGCCAAGGCGCTGGACACCAGCGCCGTGTGGCTGACCGACGGCGTGGCCCCCGCCTCCGGACCCGGTGATCGCGCGGCCCCGCCGCATGTGCTGCAAGACGCGGCCCAGCCGGGCGACGGCTATTGCACCGAGATCTGCGCGCTGTTGCGCAGCCGCCCCGACGCCACCAAGAAGCAGGTGCTGACCGTGGTCCGCATCCTGCTCGACGGCCGGCCCGCGAACTAGACGTCTGCCTGGCGGGAGGCCTTGCATGCTCTCCCGGCGTGCGTGCGACACGCGCACCGCTGAGCGGCCACGACGCACCGTCCAAACGACGCTCCCATCGCTGCCACGGCCATCCCTAGCGCGGCCGGCCCGGCCGCGTGCCCACCACGACCTCCAGCTCGCTGCGCTTGCCACCGCGCAGCAGGCCCAGCCTGGCGCGCTCGCCGGTCGGCAGCTGCGCGATCTCAGCCAACAGGCCATTGGTGCTGGTCATGGGCTTGCCGTTCACCGACTGCACGATGTCGCCCACGCGCAGGCCGGCGCGGGCCGCCGGGCCGTCGCGCAGCACACCGGCGATGATCACGCCGCCGGCGTCGCGCTCGAGCTGGAACGCACGCGCCAGTTCGGGCGTGATGTCCTGCGGTTCGATGCCCAGCCAGCCACGCTTGACCTGGCCGGTCTTGACGATTTCGTCCATGACCCTGCGGGCGATGTCGATGGGCGTGGCGAAGCCGATGCCCATCGAACCGCCGGATTCCGAATAGATCGCGGTGTTGATGCCGACCAGGCTGCCCTGGGCGTCGACCAGCGCGCCGCCCGAATTGCCGGGGTTGATGGCCGCGTCGGTCTGGATGAAATGCTCATAGGTGTTCAGGCCCAGCCCGTTGCGGCCCAGCGCCGACACGATGCCCTGCGTCGTGGTCTGGCCCACGCCGAACGGATTGCCGATCGCCAGCACCACGTCGCCCACGCGCAGCCCCTTGTCGGGCGCCAGCACGGCGGTGGGCAGGTTGCGCAGACTGCCCAGCTTGAGCACCGCCAGATCCGTGTCCGGATCGGCGCCCACCACCTTGGCGCTGTCCTTGCGACCGTCGGCCAGCGCCACCTCGATGGCCTCGGCCGCCTGCACCACGTGATAATTGGTCAGCACGAAGCCGTCCTGGCTCACGATCACGCCCGAGCCCAGGCTGGTGGTGGCCTGCTGGCGGCTGGCGCCGGGCATGTTGCCGAACAGCTGGCGCAGGATGGGATCGTCCGGCAGGGGGATCAGCGGCACGTTCACGAGCTTGGTCGTGTAGACGTTGACCACGGACGGCGCGGCGCGGGCCACGCCATCCGCATAGGACGCCAGCGCGGCGGCGCGCGTCGCCGGCGGCCCGGCGGGCACCGCGGCCTGGACGGCCGGCGCGGCCGCCGGCCCCGCCAGTCGCAGCAGGTCGGGCCGCAAGGTGGTGACGACGAATAGAATACCCAGGCAGACCGTGACGGCCTGAGCGAAGATCAGCCAATATCGGCGCATGTTTCTGATAGGACTAGCAATGCAAAAAGTGGATTCCCGCGTCCTGGCCGACTGGCTGGACGACACCCTGCAGGCCCCGCGATTCAAGGACTACTGTCCCAACGGGCTGCAGGTGGAAGGCCGTTCCGAGATCGGACACATTATCACCGGAGTCACCGCCAGCGAGGCGCTCTTGCGCGTGGCCGTCGAGCGCGGCGCGGACGCGGTGCTGGTCCATCACGGCTGGATGTGGCGCAACGAGGACCGCCGCGTCATCGGCACCCGCCGCACCCGCATGGCGCTGGCGCTGAACAACGACCTGAATCTTTACGCCTACCACCTGCCGCTGGACGCCCATCCGCAGCTGGGCAACAACGCCCAGCTGGCCCGCGTGCTGGGCCTGGCGCCGTCGCTGCGCGACGACGGCGCGCCGCGCACCTGTGGGCAGGACAATCTCGTCTGGCTGGGCGACGCCCCCGGCCTGGCGACGCTGGGCGACCTGGCCGCGCGCGTGCGCGAACGCCTGAGCCGCGAGCCGCTGGTGGTGGGCGATCCGAGCCAGCCGCTGGGCCGCGTGGCCTGGTGCACCGGCGGCGCGCAGGGCATGCTGGCCGACGCGGTGGACGCCGGCGCCACCGCCTACATCACGGGCGAGGTCTCCGAATCCACCGTGCACCTGGCGCGCGAGACCGGCGTGGGCTTCATCGGCGCGGGCCACCATGCGACCGAGCGCTACGGCGTCCAGGCGCTGGGACAGGCCGTGGCCGAACGCTTCGGCATCAAGGTCGAGTTCGTCGACATCGACAATCCCGCGTAGGCATCGCGCCGCGCGCACCGCCCCCCCAATCCGCCCCCGAAA
>NZ_JBICCO010000080.1:0-31736 GCF_043119405.1 Achromobacter sp. 413638 | reverse complement strand
GGGGGGGCGGCGCGGCGCTGTGCCCGCGCCCCGCGGCGTGCGTCATTCGCCCAGCGTTTCGATGACGTGGTTCTGGTTGGTGTAGATGCACAGGTCGCCGGCGATTTCCAGCGACTGCTTGACGACGGCCTCGGGTGACAGCTCGGTGTTGCGCAGCAGCGCCAGCGCCGCCGACTGGGCATAGGCGCCGCCCGAGCCGATGGCCGCCAGGCCATGCTCGGGCTCGAGCACGTCGCCGTTGCCGGTCAGCACCAGCGTGTGCTCGGCGTCGGCCACGATCAGCATGGCTTCCAGGCGGCGCAGCACGCGGTCGGTGCGCCAGTCGCGGGTGAGTTCGACCGCCGCGCGCATCAGGTTGCCCTGGTGTTTCTCGAGCTTGGCCTCGAAGCGCTCCTGCAGCGTGAAGGCGTCGGCGGTGGCGCCGGCGAAGCCGGCCAGGATCTTGTCGTGGTACAGGCGGCGGATCTTGCGCGCCGTGCCCTTGATGACGATGTTGCCCAGGGTGACCTGGCCATCGCCGCCCAGTGCGACGCGGTTGCCGCGACGCACGCACACGATGGTGGTGGCGTGAAATTGTTCCATGCGTTCCTTCCTTTGAAAGGACTAGCTGGGGGCGGGCCGGAAAAATTCAAGGCGTGGCGCAGCGGCCTGGAAGCGGACAAAGACCGGGCGGCGCAAGGCGCGCCATCGAGCCGGAACCGCCGCATGGTCATCTTCGTTCCGGAAAAAGAAAAAGGCCATGCCGGAAACCAGCATAGCCTTTCAGCACGACGGACGGATTACGGAACGTATCTGCAAAACCACCCTGTCACCCCCCCCCCCCGCCACTCCCTACGCATGAAGCCGATGCCACTTCATCGGGGCCGCACGGAGCCGGCTTTGCCGGTCCGTAGCGGTGCCCCCTTGAGGGGGAAGCGCCGAAGGCGCTTCGGGGGTGAGTCCAATCAGTCGCCGTAGAGTTTTTGACGCATTTCGCGGCGTTCCTGCGCTTCCAGCGACAGGGTGGCCGTGGGGCGGGCCAGCAGGCGGGGGATGCCGATGGGTTCGCCGGTTTCCTCACACCAGCCGTATTCGCCGCTGTCGATGCGGGCGATGGACTGTTGCACCTTCTTGAGCAGCTTGCGCTCGCGATCGCGCGTGCGCAGTTCCAGCGCGTGTTCTTCCTCGATCGTGGCGCGGTCGGCAGGGTCCGGCACGAACTGGGTTTCCCGCAGGTGCTCGGTGGTCTCGCCGGCGTTGGCCAAGATGTCCTGTTCGAGTTGTTTGAGCCGTTCCTTGAAGAACGCCAGCTGGCGCTCGTTCATATAGTCGGACTCGGGCATGGCCAGCAATTCTTTTTCGCTGGGCAGATCAATCGCCGTATCGCTCGTCGACTTGCTTGATTTCTTGGTTGCTGCCTTGGTAGCCATGTAAACACTCCACTATGAATCGATCCTGGCGCGGGATCCCTTCCCGGTTCGTGCTGCCTTTTGCCTACGCTATTCGTACCTCACAGTACTGCCTTCGTCGCATCGCGTCACGTATCCAGGACGGGGGTTTACCCCGCCAGGCACTGCTCCAAGCCCCGGGTGAAAATTTCCTGGGGCAGCTTGCGTCCGATGAAGACCATCTTGGTCGACGGTTTTTCGGCCGCGGTCCACGGCTTGCCGGGTTCGGCGCCCATCATCATGTGCACGCCCTGGAACAACATGCGGCGGTTGATGCCCTTCATGTACAGGATGCCCTTGTAGCGCAGCAGGTCGGGACCATAGACCTGCACCACGCCGCCCAGGAATTCTTCCAGGCGGGCCGGGTCGAACGGCTTGTTCGAGCGGAACACGAAGGCGCCGATCTCGTCGTCGTGCTGGTGGTGATGATGGTGATGGGCATGATTGCAATGCGCCCCGCACTCGCCGTCGTGCTCATGATCGTCGTGATCGTGGCCATGGCCATGATCGTGGCCGTGGTCATGCCCGTGAGCATGGTTATGGGCGGCGTCGGGGTGCTCATCGGCCAGGAAGTCCGGGTCGATGTCGAGAATGGAATTCAGGTTGAAGCCGCTGATGTCGATGATGGACTTCAGGTCCACTTCGCCGAAGTTGACCGGCGTGATCGGCGCGCGCGGGTTCATGTGCACCAGGCGGTTGCGCAGCGCTTCGTAGTCGGCTTCGTTGACCAGGTCGCGCTTGGAGATCAGGATGCGGTCGGCGAAGCCGACCTGCTTCTGCGCTTCGGACTGTTCGTCCAGCGTGACCATGCCGTGCTTGGCGTCGACCACCGTCACCACCGCGTCCAGGCGGTAGTACTCGGCGATGTCGTCGTCCATGAAGAAGGTCTGGCAGACCGGGCCGGGGTTGGCCATGCCGGTGGTTTCCAGGATGACGCGCTCGAAGTTCAGCTCGCCGGCCTGGCGCTTGGCGCGCAGGTCGGACAGCGTGCGCATCAGGTCGCCGCGGACCGTGCAGCAGACGCAGCCGTTGGACAGCTCGATGATTTCCTCGTCGCGGTCCTGCACCAGCAGGTCGTTGTCGATGCTTTCCGGTCCGAATTCGTTTTCGATGACCGCGACGCGGCGGCCATGGAATTCGGTCAGGATGCGCTTGAGCAGGGTGGTCTTGCCCGCACCGAGAAAGCCGGTGAGGATGGTGACGGGAACCATTTTGTCCAAACTGCGCGGGGTGTTCATGGCGAAGCTGCTTGCGTGAAGTTAAACAGACAGGGACTGGGCGGGCGGCCCAGCGGCGCCGCCTGCGGCGACCGCCAAGTGGGCGTGCCGGTGGATGTGAGCCGATCTTTCGCGGATTGCCGGCACTGTGACTGCCAGGACGCGGTGCGTCTCCTGGCCCGCCAGGGCCGCCAAGCCGGCGCTGCGATCGGTGCAGCCACCTGCCGGATGTCGTTCTGCCACGGGCTGCGAAGGCCGCCAATGGCGACCGGACGCAGGATTACAGCACAGTCGGGGGCGGGGGGCAAACCCCCGGAATAACCCGGGGCCGGAGCCCGGCCAGATCGGGGCTGTACGCCGTCAAGTATCGGGCGATACCACTATTTGGGGGCGGTTTGCCCGGTTTCAAGAGTAGGGGAGGCCATGGGAAGGTTCACCCCCGAAGCGCCTGCGGCGCTTCCGAGGGGGAGATCCACCCCCGAGCGCCTGCGGCACTTCCCCCTCAAGGGGCGCCGCTGCGGACCGGCGGAGCCGGCTCCGCGCGGCCGCGTTTGGGGGAAGCCTGTGCGATGCGCGCGGCGGCTATTGGGGCGGACACAGATTGCAAAATAAAAGGGGCGGATTGTCCGCCCCTGTCGCTGCCCTTGCCGGACGGTGCTCAGTGCCGGTGGTTGTGGTGGCCGGCGTCGGCGGGCTGCTTCTGCTGGCACTGCGGGCAGAGCGCGCGGATCTCGGTTTCGTGGGTGGCCAGCGTGAAGCCGGTCTGGGCCACGCGTTCTGCCAACTGGCGGCTCATGGCGGGATCGGACAGCTCGGCCACCGCCCCGCAGCCGGTACAGACCACCAGCAGATCATGCGGCGCGCCGCCGGCGTCGTGGCAGGCGCTCCAGGCATTGACGGCGTCCAGGCGGTGGACCAGGCCCTCGTCCATCAGGAAATCCAGCGCCCGATAGACGGTCGGAGGCGCCGCGCCGGGGTGCACTTCGCGCATGGCGTCCAGCAATTCGTAGGCCTTCAGGCTGCGGCCGTGGCGCAGCAGCAGTTCCAGCACCTTGCGGCGGATGGGCGTGAGGCGGCGTCCGCGCTGTTCGCACAGCGCCTCGGCGACGCTGAGCTGGGCGCCTACGGTGTCACTGCGGGGAGAGCGGGGCGTAGCGGGCATGGCGGGCGATATCTATCAAGGGGTGAAGCACGCGCGCCGCGCGCGCGATGGCTGGAAGGTAGCAGAAAACCTCCAGATGCGGGCGGGTCCGGGAAAATCCAAGTCGATTGGTTATGATATAACATAATAAAAATTGGTCTGAACTCAGCTTCTCCCGGCTTCGCCGCCCGCCGCCTTTTCCTGTTTTTCGCCGTATGTCCCACTTCACGCTTCTGCCGCCGAGGCCGGGCGCCACGCCCGCGCGGCGTCTTGTCCGCTCCGCTTTCCTGGCTTCCGCATGGCGCCGCATGGCCGGCGCGGCGCTGGCCGCTGGCGGCCTGTGGGCGTTGACCAGCTGGGCGCTGGGTTGGTGGGGCGCATGAGCGCCGCGCTGCCGCCCGGGTCCGTTGCCGGTTGCGCCGTCGCCGACGCCGCCATCGAACTCGACCAGATCTCCTTCGGCTGGCATGGGCATCCGGTGCTGCGCTCCGTATCCGGCAGCTTCGCCGCCGGCGGCATGACCGCGGTGGTCGGTCCGAACGGCGCCGGCAAGTCCACGCTGATCAAAGGCATCATGGGCGTGTTGCCCCCGATGGCCGGCACCCTGAGAATCGCTGGCGCGGGCCGCGCCGATCTGGCGTGGCTGCCGCAGGCCGCCGAGCTGGATCGCAGTTTTCCCATGACGGTGCTGGAGCTGGTGGCGATGGGCGCCTGGCGGCGGGTCGGCGCCTGGCGCCGCTACCGTGGCGAGGAACTCGACGGCTGCATGCAGGCGCTGGAGACCGTGGGCCTGGCCTCCGAGGCGGGCCGCAGCCTGGATGCCTTGTCCGGCGGCCAGATGCAGCGCGCGCTGTTCGCGCGCATGCTGGTGCAGGACGCACCGGTGCTGCTGCTGGACGAGCCCTTTGCAGCCGTGGACAGCCATACCGCCGATCAGCTCATGGCGCTGCTCTGCGGCCTGCACCAGCAGGGCCGCACCGTGATCGCCGTGCTGCACGACCTGGACGTCGTGCGTGGCCATTTTCCGCAATGCCTGCTGCTGTCCGGATCCGTTGTGGCCTGGGGCCGCACGGAAGAGACCTTGAGCGAGGCGCATCTGCGCGCCGCGCGCGAGCGGCAAGGCGGGAGCCTGGCATGACGCTGGCCGGTTGGATCGTTTCGCCGTTCCTGGACTACGGCTTCATGCGGCGCGCCCTGGCCGGCGCCTGCGCATTGTCGCTGGGCGCCGCGCCGTTGGGCGTGTTCCTGGTGCTGCGGCGCATGAGCCTGATGGGCGACGCCATGTCGCATGCCATTCTGCCGGGCGTGGCGGCGGGCTTCCTGCTGTCGGGGCTGTCGCTCTGGGCCATGATGCTGGGCGGCATTCTGACCGGCCTGGCGGTGGCGCTGCTGTCGGGCCTGGTGGCGCGGCTCACGCCGCTGCGCGAGGACGCCAGCTTCGCCGCCTTCTATCTGATCTCGCTGGGCCTGGGCGTGCTGCTGGTGTCGCTGCGCGGCTCCAACATGGACCTCCTGCACGTGCTGTTCGGCACCGTGCTGGGGCTGGATGACGATGCCCTGCTGCTGGTCACGGGCACGGCCAGCGTCACGCTGCTGGCGGTGGCCGCCATCTACCGCCTGCTGGTGGCTGAATGCCTGGACCCGGGATTCCTGCGCGCCAGCGGCGGCGCGGGCGGCTGGGTGCACATGGGCTTCCTGGTGCTGGTGGTGGTGAACCTGGTGGCGGGCTTCCAGGTGCTAGGCACGCTGATGGTGGTGGGGATGATGATGCTGCCCGCCGCGTCGGCCCGCTTCTGGGCGCTGTCGGCCGCGCGCCAGATTCCGCTGGCGGCCGGGCTGGGGCTGTTCTCGTCCGTGGCCGGCCTGCTGGTTTCCTATCACTTCAATGTGCCCGCCTCGCCCGCCATCATCCTGGCCGCGGGCGGCTGTTACCTCCTTTCCATCGTCGGCGGCCCGCGAGGCGGGCTGCTGCGGGCGCGCCGTCTTGCCGGCCGCGCCTGATTCTTTCGGAGATCCGCCATGAACGATTTCATCTCCGCGCCGCGCCGGCGCGCCCTGCTGGCCGCCGCCGGCCTGTGCCTGTCCGCCGCCCTGACGCCGGCCTACGCGGCCGAACCGCTGAAGGTGGTGGCCAGCTTTTCCATCCTGGGCGACATCGTGCGCGAGGTTGGCGGAAAGGATGTGAGCGTGAGCACGCTGGTCGGTCCCGATGGAGACGCCCACGAATACGAGCCCACGCCCGCGGATGCCAGGAAGCTGGCTGGCGCGCAGCTGCTGGTCGTCAATGGCCTGGACTTCGAGGCCTGGCTGCCGCGGCTGGAAAAGGCCTCGGGCTTCGCCGGCAGGAAGGTGGTGGCGTCCGAAGGCGTGACGCCGCGCAAGTTCGCCGGCGGCGGGCATGATCATGGCCACGACCACGACCACGACCACGACCACGACCACGACCAGGACCAGGACCAGGACCACGACCATGGCAAAGGCGATGCCGATGGCGACAAGGGCGGGCACCATCATCACCACGGCGACGCCGATCCGCACGCGTGGCAGAACCTGGCCAACGGCGCACGCTACGCGCGCAATGTGGCCGAGGGCCTGGCGGCGGCGGATCCCGCCCATGCCGACGCCTATCGCCAGCGCGCGCTCGCCTACGGCGCGCGCATCGAGAAGCTGGACGCCGCGATCCGTCAGACCTTCGCCGCGATTCCCGCCGAGCGCCGCAAGGTCGTCACCTCGCACGACGCATTCGGCTACTTCGGCGACGCCTACGGCGTGACGTTCATCGCCGTGGCCGGCGTGTCCACCGCCGCCGAGCCGTCGGCCGCCGACGTGGCGCGCATCATCGAACAGGTCAAGCGCGAGCGCGTGCCGGCCGTGTTCGTCGAGAACATCACGAGCCCCCGACTGGTGCAGCAGATCGCGCGCGAAACCGGCGCGAAGGTGGGTGGTACGCTCTATTCCGATGCCCTGTCCAAGCCTGGACAGCCCGGCGCCACCTACCTGGAAATGTTTGAATGGAACGCACGCCAACTCGCCGCGGCCTTGCAGCCCTGAGCGTCGCCGCCGGCCTGCTGGCGGCTTCGGCCGCCAGCGCGCATCCCCACATGTGGATCGACGCGCGCGCGGTGATCGACCTGGACGCGGACAAGCGCATCACCGCCGTGCGGCAGGTCTGGCGATTCGACGAGATGTTCGGCGCCTACGCCACCCAGGGCCTGAAGCGAGGCAAGGACGGCTCGCTGTCCGCCGACACGCGCGCCGGCATGGCGCGCGACTGGATGAAGGCGCTGGGCGAGCCGATCTCGCATTACTTCACGCGCGTGTCCGTGGACGGCAAGAGCGCGGTTTTCGCCGCGCCGCGCGATGCGCGCGTGGACTGGGACGCGAAGGCCGGCCGCCTGTCGCTGGCCTTCACGCTGCCGCTGGCCGAGCCCATGGTGCTGGGCGCGGACGGCGCGCAGATCGACATCTATGACCCGACCTATTTCGTCGCCTACGCGTTCGACGAAAAGGACGCGGTCACGCTGGGCGGGCCGCAGGCCGCGGCCTGCAATCGGGCCTACCGCAAGCCCAAGGAACTGGATTGGAACACCATGCAGCAGCTGGCCGCGATTCCGGCCGACCCGGACGCGCTGCCGGAAGAACTGTTCGCCATCACCAAGGGCCTGACGCACCGCATCGAGGTCCGTTGCCCGTGATGCGGCCGGCCGGCACGTTGCGCGCCTGGTCCCCGGCCCTGGCGCTCGCGCTGGCGGCGCTGCTGGCGTGGGCGGGGCCGGCCTGGTCACAGTCCGCGCATCCTTTCGGCGTGCCCGAGAGCGGTGGCGGCATGGCGGGCCCGGGCTGGCTGGCGGGCTTCTTCGGCCAGGTCTCGGTCTGGCAGACGCATTTCTACCGCCAGCTGACCGGCGCCGTGCGGGCCTGGCAGGCCGAGGGCGGCGCGGCCTGGGCGCTGGCGGGCCTGTCCTTCGCCTATGGCGTCTTCCATGCCTTGGGGCCGGGGCATGGCAAGGCCGTGATTTCCTCGTATGTGCTGGCCAACCGGCAGACCGCGCGCAACGGCGCGCTGCTGGCGTTGTTGTCGTCATTGATCCAGGCGCTGGTGGCGATCGCGCTGGTCGCCGTGCTGGCGCTGGTTTTCGATGCTACGGCGGCCGTCATGAATCAGGCGACGCGCTGGCTGGAGCTGGCCTCGTATGCGCTGGTGACCTTGCTGGGTGTCTGGCTGGTCTGGCTCAAGGCGCTGAGGCCATTGCTTCGGCGGAGGGCCGATGCGCGGCGCACGGCGCCGCCTGCCGTTCAGGCACCGGCCGCATCCCCGCCCAAGGGTGCTGCGGCGCTGCGGGCAATCGCCGTGCGCGTGTCGGCACCGGGCGGACAGGGCCATGCAACGACGCATCATCACGAGCATGATCACGTCCATCACGAGGACTGCGGTTGCGGCCACGCCCATGCGCCGGCGGCGGAGCAGGTCGCCGGGCCGATGAACTGGCGGCGCGCCGTGTCGGCCATCCTGGCGGTCGGGCTGCGGCCCTGCAGCGGCGCGCTGATTGTGCTGGTCTTTTCGCTATCGCAGGGATTCTTCGCCGCCGGCATCGCATCGGCCCTCGCGATGGGCCTGGGCACGGGGCTGACGGTCGCCGGGCTGGCCTGCCTGGCGGTGGCCGCCGGCGGCGCGGCCAACCGGCTGGGCGCGCGCTTGTCCAGCGCCGGCGCGGCGCGGCTGCGCTACGGCGTCGAGGCCTTGGCGGCCCTGGCGGTGCTGTTGCTGGGCATTCTGCTGCTGGGCGGGATGCTGGCCGGCGGCGGTTGAGGCGTCCGCGAACGGACGCCGTCAGGACTTGCGGCCGGCGCGCGGATGCGCCTGATCGTAGGCCTTGGCCAGATGCTGGAAGTCCAGGCGCGTGTAGACCTGGGTGGTGGAGATGTTGGCGTGGCCCAGCATTTCCTGCACGGCGCGCAGGTCCTGGGCCGATTGCAGCACGTGGCTGGCGAAGCTGTGCCGCAGCACGTGCGGATGCACATGCGTGGGCAGGCCGGCCTCGCGCGCCACGCGCGCCAGCTGCAGCTGCACCACGCGCGGCGAGATGCGGCGGCCGCGCGCGCCCAGGAACAGGGCGGCGGCATCCTCGGGCGCGGCGCTGAAGGGCATCAGCTGCGGCCGCGCCGCGATCCACTTGCGCAGGGCCGCCAACGCGGCCTGGCCCACGGGCACCGAACGGCGCTTGCCGCCCTTGCCCAGCACCACGACCTCCGCTTCGTCCAGGTTGAGCCAGCCGCGCGACTCGTATTGCGCGGAGCGTTCATAGCGCAGGTCCAGGCCGACCAGCTCGGACAGCCGCAGGCCGCTGGAATAGAACAGTTCGAACATGGCCTGGTCGCGCAGGGCGGCCGGTTCGTTGGCGACCTGGGCAGGCGCGCGGTCCAGCAGCGCCTGGGTCTGGTCCACCGACAGCGCCTTGGGCAGGGCGCGCGGGGCCTTGGGCGCGCGCACGCCGGCCACCGGATTGCCGGCCATGTCCATCGCTGGCGCCCACCATTTGTAGAAGCCGCGCCAGGCGGCCAGCGTGCGGGCCAGGCTGCGCGGGCCGCGGCCCTGCGCGTGCAATCGCGCCACGAACTGGCGGATATGGCCGTTGGCCAGCTTGTCCAGCGGCTGGCCGGCCTTGCCGGCCAGCTCGTGCAGGAAATGCAGTTCGCGGCGGTAGCCGGCCAGCGTGTGCGGCGAGTAGCGGCGGTTGGCTTCCAGGTGCCGCAGCCAGTCCTGCATGGGACCGGGCAGCGGTTCGGACGGGGCGTCGGCAGTGTCGGCTTGCGTCATGGCGTCATCCGTCGCGTCCGCCTGGGCGGCGCTAGGCCTTGGGCGCGGCCGGTTCCAGGCGGTGCAGGGCCGCCGAGGCCAACTGGCCGATGGATTCCAGGAAGGTGGTGCCCATGTCCGGGCTGAAGCGTTCGGCGTCGTCCGAACCCAGCACCAGGAGGCCCACGCTGGGGCCGTCGGCCTCCAGGCGCAGCGGCACCAGGGCCAGCGACTTGGGCTTGGCGTCCAGCCAGGCCACGGCCTCGAAGCCGGTGTCGGTGCCGCAGTACGGCGCCTTCAGGCTGTCGGCGAAGGCGCGCAGGTCGGCGCTTACCGGTTCGCCGTAGCCATTGTCGGGTTGCCCGGACAGGTTCCACAGGCGCAGCGCGACATGGTTCAGGTCGAACTGTTCGGCCAGGCCCAGCGCGATCTCGCCCGGCACGCGCTGCGGCTCGGATTCCGACAGCAGCCGGCAGCACCACTTGGCGATGTGCGCGCCGATGCTCTCGCTGGCGCTGGCGTTGCGCACCAGCTCGTTCATGCGCCATTCCAGCTCGCGGTTGCGCTCGCGCAGCGTCATGATCTGGCGCTCGCCCAGCGAAATGGCGCGCGAGCCGTGCGGGTGCGGCACTTGCAGCGTGGCGAAGACCTCGGCGTGCTCGTCGAAGAAGCCGGGATGTTCCTGCAGGAAGGCGGCGATGTCGTGGGCGGTGAATGCGGTATCGGTCATGGGGTCAGCGGTTCAGCGCCATGGAAAAGACGAGCTTGTCGATGTCGATCTGCCCGGAAAATACGGATTCGGCCGGGCCGGTCATGCGCAGTTGCGCACCGTCCCAGGCCACGGTGAGCACGCCGCCGCGCGCCTGGACGCGTACCGGCGAATCGAGCAGGCCGCGGCGGATGCCGGCGGCCACTGCCGCGCAGGCGCCCGTGCCACAGGCCAGCGTCTCGCCGGCGCCGCGTTCATGGACGCGCAGGCGGATGTTGTTGCGGTCCACGACCTGCATGAAACCGGCGTTGACCCGGCGCGGAAAGCGCGCGTGCGTCTCGACCAGCGGGCCGATCACGCCGACGGGGAAGGCGTCCACGTCGTCCACCACCTGCACCGCGTGCGGGTTGGAAATGGCCACCGCCGATACTTCGACCGAGCGCGGCAGGCCGGCGGGGGCATCGAGTTCCAGCGCCCACAGCGTGTCCTGGCCTTGCTGGCGCGAAGCCAGGCCGGCGGTGTCGAAGGGCAGGGCGGACGGCTCGAAGCGGGTGCTGCCCATGTCCACGGTGACCTGCTCGTCGTCGCCTTCGTCCAGCACCAGGATGCCGGTGGAGATCTCGGCGCGCAGCGGGTTCTTGTCGGACAGGCCCTGTTCATGCACGAAGCGCACGAAGCAGCGGGCGCCGTTGCCGCAATGCTCGACCTCGCTGCCGTCGGCATTGAAAATGCGATAGCGGAAATCGGCGTCCGGCCGGGTGGCGCGCTCGACCAGCAGGATCTGGTCGGCGCCGACGCCGAAATGCCGGTCGCCCAGCGCGCGGGCGCGCTCGGGCGTCATCTCGATGGTCTGGCGCACGCCGTCCAGGACGACGAAATCGTTGCCTGCGCCATGCATTTTGGTGAAGTTCCAGTTCATGGCGGGATTATCGCCCATTCCCGGGGGCGCGGGCAGGCGGGCGGCCTCAGTAGATCTTGGGCTCGCCCGGCGGGCGGGTCTTGAAGCGGCGGTGCACCCAGTAATACTGGCTGGGGCAGCGGCGCACCCAGGCTTCCAGTTCGCGGTTCAGGCGCGCGGTGGCTTCTTCCAGGGTGTCCTCGCCGGGAAAGTTCTCCAGCGGCGGCAGCACCTCGGCGTGATACTTGCCGGTCTCGGGATTCCAGAAGTCCAGCACCGGCAGCACGGCGGCGTCCCACTTCTTGGCCAACTGGGCCGTGGCCAGCAGCGTGGCGGCCTGCACGCCGAAGAAGGGCACGAACACCGCGCCCTGGCGGCCGAAGTCCATGTCGGGCAGGTAATAGACCGGGCGCGGCGCGCGCAGATGGCGCACCAGGTCGCGCACGCCGTCCTTGCGGCTGACCAGGAAGACCTCGTTGAAGCGGGCGCGGCCGGCGGCGACCAGCGCGTCGATGTGCGGGTCGCTCTGCGGCGTGTACATGGTGGCGGCGCTGGGCACCTCCATGGTCAGGCGCGTGGCGGCGGCGTCCAGGCCGATGAAGTGCGGCGCCAGCAGGATGACGGAACGGCCCTGCGCGGTCAGGTCGTTGATCCGTTCGGAACCGCTTTCGGTGACCAGCTCGCGCACCGCCTCGGGCGTGCCGTACCAGAGCACGCCTCGGTCCACGATCGACTGCGCCAGCGCGCGGAAATGCTCGGCGACCCAGCGCTCGCGCACCGCCTCGGGCTGGTCCGGAAAGCACAGCTCAAGATTCTTGCGCACGATGCGCACGCGCGACTTCGCCAGCTTCAGGGCCAGCCAGCCGAGCGCCGCGCCGACGCGCAGCCGGGTGGACGGCCGCATGCGGCCGAACCATTTCATCAGGGTAACGAGCGTGCGTGTTTTCTTGGGATTGCTCATGGCGGAAGAATGAATTGCCGGGACGGCGGAGCGGCGTTCGGGCTCAGCCGGCGGTCGGGGCCGCGTCGGCCTGCGGGGCCGGCGGCGCGCCGCGCGGCGTCTTGTAGCGGTTGTAGCTCCACAGATATTGCTCGGGGCAGCGCCGGATCAGCGTTTCCATGGCGGCGTTCAGCAGCGCGGCCTGGGCTTCGGGCTCGGCCGGCAGCGGCTCGGGCACGCGCACATAGTGGATGCGCCAGCCACGGCCGCCCGGCAGGCGCTCGCCCGCGGTCAGGATGATGGGCACGCCCGTTTGCGTGGCCAGCTTGCCCGGCAGCGTCATGGTGTAGGCCATGCGTCCGAAGAAGGGCGCCCAGACGCCGTCGCCCACGCCGGGCGCCTGGTCGGGCAGCATGCCCACCGATTCGCCACGGCGCAGCGCGCGCACGAATTCCCGCACGCCTTGCATGGTCGCGGGCACGGCGTTGACCGCCGAACTGTTGCGCGCCGTCTCGAGCAGCGGCGCCAGGATGTCCTTGCGCGGCGGACGGAACATCACGGTCATGGGCATCAGCCGCGCCAGGTAGCGGGCGGTGATCTCGAAACAGCCCAGGTGCGGCGTCAGGAACAGGATGCCGCGGTTCTCGGCGCGCGCGGCCGCCACCACCTCGTTGTCGTCCGACACAACCTGGGCCAGGCTCTGCTCATTGCGGAACCATACACGGGGCATTTCCAGGATCATGGCGCCGGCCTGGGCCGCGGCCCGCCGGGCGAAGGCCGGATCGGGGTAGCCCGCCTGGGCGGCATTGGCCTGCAGCCGGCGCCGGTACTTGCCCGGGCAGGCATAGACCAGCCGTCCGGCCAGGCGGCCGAGCGCATGCGCGGCCGGCAGGGGCAGGGAGGCGAACAGGCGGAACAGGGCGAGAAGCATGCGGCAAAGGGATAAGGTCGGGCATGGTCGTGCCGGTGCTCGGAAGATCGGGTCGGACCCCCGGCAAAGCATCAGACCCGCATTTTCGCTTAAAATCGACTGGTCGCCGAGTTAACCGACAACTTGCGGGGCGACGACAGGGGCCATGCGCATTGCGCGGCGCCTGCCAAATCCGCTAAAGCGTCGCGCCCAGATAGCGTCATGCCATGCAGTCCGGGGTGCTACGCGCCTTGTGAACCAACGCCTGCGTCAAGCGGGCAGCAAAGGACGCATCTGTGGCCAACAACGACTTCCTCTTCACTTCCGAGTCCGTCTCTGAAGGGCATCCCGACAAGGTAGCCGACCAGATCTCCGATTCGATCCTGGACGCCATCTTCACGCAGGACCCCAACGCCCGCGTGGCGGCCGAGACGCTGTGCAACACCGGCCTGGTCGTGCTGGCCGGTGAGATCACCACCACCGCCAACGTCGACTACATCCAGGTCGCGCGCGACACGATCCGCCACATCGGCTACGACAACACTGAATACGGCATCGACTACAAGGGTTGCGCGGTGCTGGTCGCCTACGACAAGCAGTCGCCCGACATCGCCCAGGGCGTGGACCGCAGCTCCGAGGACTACCTGAACCAGGGCGCCGGCGACCAGGGCCTGATGTTCGGCTACGCCTGCGACGAAACCCCCGACCTGATGCCCGCGCCGATCTGGTACTCGCACCGCCTGGTGCAGCGCCAGAGCGAGCTGCGCAAGGACGGCCGCCTGCCGTGGCTGCGCCCGGACGCCAAGTCGCAAGTGACCTTCCGCTACGTCAACGGCCGTCCGGTGGAAGTCGACACCGTGGTGCTGTCGACCCAGCACGCGCCCGAGATCTCGCAAGCCGCGATCCGTGAAGCCGTCATCGAAGACATCATCAAGCCCAGCTTCCCCGAAGGCCTGATCACGCCCCAGACCAAGTTCCTGGTCAACCCGACCGGCCGCTTCGTCATCGGCGGCCCGCAAGGCGATTGCGGCCTGACCGGCCGCAAGATCATCGTCGACACCTACGGCGGCGCGTGCCCGCACGGCGGCGGCGCGTTCTCGGGCAAGGATCCGTCCAAGGTCGACCGCTCGGCCGCCTACGCGGCCCGCTACGTTGCCAAGAACATCGTGGCCGCCGGCCTGGCGCGCCAGTGCCAGGTGCAGGTCAGCTACGCCATCGGCGTGGCCGAGCCCATCAACATCACCGTCTACACCGAAGGCACCGGCGTCATCCCCGACGACCAGATCGCCAAGCTGGTGCGCGAGCACTTCGACCTGCGTCCGAAGGGCATCGTCAACATGCTGGACCTGCTGCGCCCGATCTACACCAAGACCGCCGCCTACGGCCACTTCGGCCGTTCCGAGCCGGAATTCTCGTGGGAAGCCACGGATAAGGTGCAGGAACTGAAGAAGGCGGTTTAAGCGCTGCTTGCTTGCATCGGACAGCGCGGCTGTCCGGCAAAGCCCCGACATCGGTAACGGTGTCGGGGTTTTTCGTTGTTCGAGATTTTTTGTCGTTTGTGTGGAATGGGACTCTCCGCTCGCGATCCATGCAGAGCATGCCCAGCCCGTAGTGATGGAAATCAAGCCATCGGCATCCGTTCGGCGTTCAAGATGTTTTTCAGATTCTTCCCATGATCGATGCCTTGACGCTGTGCGACGGAATCTGTTTGACTGGCCCTCGTCCGAATCTGCAACGGGGAAAGCATGGAAGCGATACGCGCCGCCGATCTCAAGAGCATTCTGCATTCCAAGCGCGCCAACATCTATTACCTGGAACATTGCCGGGTGTTGGTCAACGGCGGCCGCGTCGAGTATGTGACGGATACGGGCAAGAAACAGCTGTACTGGAACATTCCCATTGCCAATACCACCAGCATCCTGCTCGGGACGGGCACGTCCGTCACGCAGGCGGCGATGCGCGAGTTGGCCAAGGCAGGCGTGCTGGTCGGTTTTTGCGGCGGCGGAGGCACACCGTTGTTCAGCGCCAACGAGCTGGATGTCGAGGTGGCCTGGTTCGCACCGCAAAGCGAATATCGGCCGACGGAATACTTGCAGGCCTGGGTCCGGTTCTGGTTCGACGACGGGCTGCGCTTGCATGCCGCCAAGCAATTACAGGCTGCGCGGCTGCAGTGCCTGCACGCCGCATGGACCACGCGCGCCACGCGCGAGTCCGGATTCGAGGTGGACGGCGAACGTCTGACGGCGCTGCTGCGGCAAGCCGGTACGCAGATCGACAATGCGCCGGACGTCACCGCGTTGCTGGTCGGCGAAGCGCAGCTGACCAAATCACTGTTCAAGCTTGCCGTCGATACGGTGGGCTACGGCGACTTCACCAGGGCCAAGCGTGGTGGCGGCACGGATATCGCCAACCGCTATCTCGACCATGGCAACTACCTGGCATATGGTCTGGGCGCAACTGCCACCTGGGTGCTGGGCCTGCCGCATGGCCTGGCCGTCCTGCACGGCAAGACGCGTCGTGGTGGCCTGGTGTTTGATGCCGCGGACCTGATCAAGGACGCCGTGATATTGCCGCAAGCCTTTCTGTCGGCCATGCGTGGCGATGACGAACAACAGTTCCGTCGGCAATGCATCGAAGCGCTGACGCGCAACGAGGCCCTGGACTTCGTCATCGACACGCTCAAGCGCATCGCGTTGGAAACATCGCGCCTGGCGGCCCCGGCGGATAATGTGGAATCCCGGCCATGAACGTACTTTTCGTGTCCCAATGCTCCAAGCGCGCGCTGACCGAGACGCGCCGCATCCTGGACCAGTATGCCGAGCGGCGCGGAGACCGTACCTGGCAGACGCCCATTACCCAGGCCGGCCTGGACGCCGTGCGCCGGCTGCTGCGCCAGCGCGCGCGCAAGAACACCGCCGTGGCTTGCCACTGGATACGCGGCCGCGACCATAGCGAACTGCTGTGGATCGTCGGCGATGCGCGTCAGTTCAACGCCTTGGGCGCCGTCCCCACCAACACCACAGCCAGCGATGTGCTGCGCGCCGAAGACGAAAGCCACTGGCATCATTTGCCGCTGATGACGGCGCTGACCGCGTTGGCCGCCCTGATGCACGATTTGGGGAAAGCGACGCAGGCGTTCCAGGATCGTCTCAAGCAGCCGGGCTCGCGAGAGCGCAATCACTATCGTCATGAATGGGTATCGGTGCGCCTGTTCCAGGCCTTTGTGGGCGACGACGACGATGTGGGTTGGCTGCGTCGGCTGGCCGCTAGCGCCGATGCGGACGCGCAAGCACAGGCTTTCGAGAGGCAATGGCTGGATACCGAAGGAGGCCGCCTGTTGCGCGACGGTATTGACGAGCCGCAGGCTGGAGAATGCCTGCCTTTTGCCTCGTTGCCGCCGTTGGCTCAGGCCGTGGCCTGGCTGGTGCTGACGCACCATCGTCTGCCATGCAAGCCGGTGTCGCAGGGCAGCGGCAGCATCGGCGAGGATATCGATCAACCGCAGTATCGCTGGCGGCGCTTTGGCGCCCATCCCCGGTTCGTGAACGCTGCCGAGCTGCACGGGCTGTTGCAGCGCATCAGCGCCGATTGGAATGAACCTCGCGAGGATGCACCTATTTCCAGCGTGCACGCCCATTGGCATTTCCCGCTGGGGCTGCCTGTTGGCACGCTCGCATGGCGCAAGCAGGCCGCACGCTATGCACGCAAACTGCTGGAGCTGCCGCGGCCGTCGGACTGGGACACGGCAATGACAGACCCATTCGCGATGCACGTCTCGCGCATGTGCCTGATGCTGGCGGATCATCATTACTCAAGTATCGAGGACGAAGCGCAGCGCAAGCCCTACCGCAATGCGAGTTATCCGCTGTACGCCAATACGAGCAGAAACCATGATGCGCCAGCTGGGAAGGTCCTGTTCAACCAGACGCTGGACGAACACCTGCTCGGCGTGCAGGCACATGCCACATTGGTGGCGCGTTCGCTGCCCACGCTGACGCGCAGCCTGCCCGCATTGCAGAACCACCGGGGCCTGAAAAAGCGCAATTCCAATCCACGATTCCAATGGCAGGACAAGGCGGCCGACCTGGCCGCCGGCGTGCGTGAGCGCGCGCAGCGCCAGGGTGCGTTCATCGTCAACATGGCGTCGACCGGCTGCGGCAAGACGCTGGGCAATGCCCGCATCATGAATGCCTTGGCCGACCCTGGCGTGGGCATGCGCTGCGCATTCGCCATTGGCTTGCGTACACTGACCTTGCAGACAGGGCGCGTGTTTCAGAGGGATCTGGGCCTGGGCGATGAGCAGCTGGCCATCAAGGTCGGCGGCGCCGCCAGCCGCGCCTTGTTCGAATATTGGGAAGCCCGGGCCGAGGCGACGGGCTCGGCCTCGCGCCAGGCGCTGCTCGACGAAGGCGGGCAAGTTCTGTTCGAAGGCGACGACCGGCATCCGCTGCTGCAACGTCTGACCGACGATGCCCAGGTTCGCTCGCTGATTGCCGCGCCCGTGCTGGCTTGCACCGTAGACCACCTGACGCCCGCCACCGAGAGCCTGCGCGGCAGCCGCCAGATCGCGCCCATGCTGCGGCTCATGACCAGCGACCTGGTGCTGGACGAGCCGGACGATTTCGACATGGCCGACCTGCCCGCGTTGGCGCGGCTTGTGCATTGGGCGGGATTGCTGGGCGCGCGCGTGTTGCTGTCCTCGGCCACCTTGCCGCCGGCGCTGGTCGAGGGACTGTTCCTGGCCTATCGCGCCGGACGCGAGGTTTATCAGCGGCATCGTGGCGAGCGGCCCGGCGAGCCCGCCGCCATTTGCTGCCTGTGGATGGACGAGTTTCATCAGCAGGAGCAGGATTGCGCCGACGCGCAGGGTTTTCGCGCCTGCCATGAACGCTTCGTGGAAAAGCGCGTGGCCCAGCTCGCCCAGGCCGAGCCGCGCCGGCTTGCGGCGATTGCGACGCTGCCGGCCGGATGGCGCGCAATGGGCGGGCCCGAGCTGCGCCGCGACTTCGCCCGCTTTGTGCTGGAGCAGGCCTGGGAAATGCATCAGCAGCCGTGCAACCATGGTGTCGACCCGGCCAGCGGCAAGCGCGTGAGCTTCGGCCTGATCCGCATGGCCAACATCGATCCCCTGTTCGACGTGGCGCTGGCCATGTATGCCCAAGGCGCGCCCGCGCCCGGCGTGCGCGTGCACCTGTGCGTCTATCACTCGCAGTTTCCCTTGTTGGTGCGTTCCAGCATCGAGCGGCAGCTAGACACCGTGCTTGACCGCCGCGCCACGGATGGAATCGATCCGGTCTTCCAGCAGCCGTCGATACGCGCCCTGATCAACGCCAGCCCGGAATCTCATCATCTGTTCATCGTCCTGGGTTCGCCGGTCACGGAAGTGGGGCGTGACCATGACTACGACTGGGCCGTGGTCGAACCCTCGTCGATGCGATCGCTTATTCAGCTGGCCGGGCGGGTGCGACGGCATCGGCCGGGCAAGGCGGGCGGGGTGAACATGCGGGTGCTGGACAGCAATCTGCGAGCCTACGAAAAGCCATCGGGCAAGGCCGCCTTTTGCAAGCCAGGTTTTGAAATGGATGAGACCGGCGGCAAGACGGGCATGGAGCGTTACTTCCATTTGAAGTCGCATCAACTGCAATCGTTGCTGGCTCGGGAAACCGCCGGCGCGGTCATCTGGCCGGTTGATGCGCGCGCGCGCATCTCCGTCGTCAAGGAAGGGCTGCGCCCCACTCGCAATCTGGTCGATCTGGAACATGCGCGCATGCACGAAGCGATGCTGCCTCCCGCCACGGACAATCCAAACGCGCCGTCCGTGCAGCGTTCGGCCAGCCTGCATTGGGCCAGCAGCGAGAACCTCTGGCTGACGGGTCTGTTGCCGCAGTTCCAGCGTTTTCGCCATGATCCGGCGCCGCGCGTGGATGTCGCGCTGCTGCCTGACGATGAGGAAGAGCGGTTGTTGCTGCATCGCGTGGTCGATGAGCGGGATCGCAGGAAACCCCTGCACGTGCCGGTCGATGCGTTCCAGCGGCATTCGGTGCCGTTGGAGCGCATCGCGATTGGCAGCGTCACACCGTGGCTGCGAGGCAACTTGCTGGAGGATTTGATGGCGCTGTCGCAGGAGCTGGGGCAGTCGCTGCCGGACTGCGCGCAGCGATACGCCATCGCCAGCCTGCCCGACAACGCAGGGCAGGGCTGGTGGTATCACGAGTGTCTGGGATTCAAGGCGAAATAATGAAGGCGACAGTGCGGGCGGGCCCGCGCGAGGCGGTGCGCAGACACCGCTCGCGTCAGGCGTCGGCCGCTTCGCGTTCGGCCTGCTCGATCAGCGCGGGGGAAACGCCATGGCGCTTGAGCGCTTCGACCAGCCGGGCGTGCGAGGCGGAAGCGAACTGCTGCTCGTCACGGCGCAAGCCTTCGCTGAGGTATGACTTGAGCAGGGCCTGGTATCCGGAAAAACCGCGTTGCGGCGCGATGGTCTTCATCGATTCGACGACGTCCACCGGAATGCGCAGCGTGATAGAGGTCATTGGTCGGTCTTTGGTCAGGCGGGATTTCAGGCGGTCACTCAACATAGCGGGACTCCCTCAAGGTTCTCGCGTGGCGCGCGGAGAAGATGTGGCGCGTTGTCGAAGGTGCACAAGTCACCGCGTGTGGAACGTTTCGGGAGCTTTGATGTGGTGCTCGCGCTTGTGTAACGCCCGTCAGAAAGCAAGGTCAACGGTACGGTTGCGTACTCACATCGTGAATACGTATTGACCGTAGGCACTCGAGATATCTGCCGTTGGTAGGCAAGCGAGGGGCGCCGGGCAAATAGATCTTTGATGAGTATCTTGTCTAACGTACGGACGGGACGCACTTGGGCGAAATACCAGCAATTTGCGTGATGGACGACGTTTCCAACAGATTCAAGCTGCTTGTTCAGCAGAGAAGAATAGCCGCCGTGCAACTACGGTGACTTTTCTGAGCTGTCTTGCGACAGAGGCTTGCACGATACCACCCTTTCAAGCTACGATGAATTATTCATATTAATTTATGCCGCTATGCAGCTACGCTGACTGGTTAAATTTTAAGATGTCGTGACGCAGTTCAGACCTGCGTCACGACATGTCAACAACGTGCTGTCGAGGCACCAACCAAAGAGAAGGAGGAATCGTGACAAGCAATCACGCGCTCAGAAGAGCTGTGACGGCTGAAACGCCGTAATCCATCATTCCCAGTCGGCTATTGCTGACTGGGAAATTATCTCCTTTTTTGCGTGAAAGGTATTCCCCATGTCCGATGTTCATGTAACAAGGCGCAAGGAACGCTTTCGTGCCGCAATCGACCAATTCTTGCTGGAGCGATTGCAGTCCAAGCTCGAAAAGCTAGGCCCCGATGACTCTCAACGCGAAGAGATCATTGCGGCGTATGCGCGTGACACATGGTTGCTCAGCGCAGCCAAACGTGTCGAACAAATCCAGGCAGTGACCCATTCCCTCAAGCCAGTACACCCTGACGCTCGAGGTACCAATCTTTATGTGGACCCTCGCGGCCTGCCTCCGTTGAAGGAACTGGGCAGCCATGTGTTGGGGCAGTCCTTCGTGGGTGATGTGGTCGGCAATGCCGCGGCGCTCGATGTGTACAAGCTGCTGAAGCTTGAAGTCGATGGTGTTAGCTTGCTGACCGCATTGCTGACGAATGATGAGGCCGCACGCCTAGCCTTGCACGACAACCCGGCTCAAGCTCAAAGCTTGAGTGATGCATTCGTAGGGCTCACACAGCCACGTGCCGGCGCTCCCAGTTCGCATACGCGAGCCAAGCAGGTGTATTGGCTTGCTGCCGACGATCCGTGCACAGATGACGACTATGTGCTGCTGGCGCCCCTGCACGCCACATCTCTTGTCCATGAGTTGTACGCTCAAATTCAGGAGGATCGTTTTGGTGAAGTCAACAAGGTCGCACGTCAGGCGCGGCGAGAGCGAAAACCCCATGATGGCGTGTTTCGGGATTATCCGGGGCTGGCCGCACAGAAGCTCGGTGGCACCAAGCCTCAGAACATTTCGCAGCTGAATAGCGAGCGCGGCGGAGTGAACTATCTGCTCGCCTCGTTGCCACCGATGTGGAGCCGCACGAAGCTCTGGCAACCCGCTCACGTCGAATCGGTATTTGAAAAGCTCTATATCGTTCGTCCGGAAGTCCGCAGGGCAATTCGCGACCTGCGCGCGTTTCTTGCTACAGAGCCTGCGCCCAACTTGCAGACGCGCCAACGTCGAGATGCCTACATCGATGTTGTGGTGGACGAAATCGTGACGATGGCAGGTGAATTCTTGCAGACGTTTCCTGCGGGCTGGACGCGCGATGTCGAACGATTCCAGAAACTGGCCCGAGAAGAACAGTTGTGGCTGGACCCATTGCGGGGGGAGTTGCCTGAAGAGTCGGAGTTCGCTCGAGAATGGCTGCTTATGACTTGGCCCAATGAGATTGGCCGCCGTTTTGCGAACTGGCTAAATCGCTATTTGTCTGCGCAATTGCCAGTTGGAGACGTAGAGGCGCGGCAGTGGAAAAAAGAACTGCTTGCCGACGAAGATGGATTCGTTCAGCAGCTTCGTGAACTGCGCAGGCAGCTGGATGCGTCTGATCGCATTTCGCGTCAAGACGGTGATTCGCCTACGGCAGGGCGGGGGGACGCATGGTGAATGCTCTCTTCTCCTCTGAAGCACTTCTGGTATTTCCCCACCTACGCATCCAAAACGCCAACGCCATCTCCAGCCCGCTGACGCACGGCTTTCCCTCCATCACCGCCTTCACCGGCCTGATGTGGGCGCTGGAACGCAATCTGGCCAAGGCCAAAGTCCCGCTGCGGCTGCACGGCGTTGGCGTGATCTGCCACCATCACCAGGAGCAGACGACGCAAGGCTACGTGCGTAGCTTCAACTTGACCCGCAATCCCGTGGACAAGGACGGAAGCACGGCAGCCATCGTCGAAGAAGGTCGCATTCATCTGGACATTTCGCTGGTCTTTAGCGTTTCGGAAATACGCACCGCCGATACGGTGCCGAAGCTGCTGCGGGGCAACGAAACCGACACACAGAAATGGGCGAATACGGCAGGCGACGTGCTGGCGCAAATGCGTGTCGCCGGCGGCAGCCTGTTGCCTTCCCGTCCCGCACCTGGCCGGCGCGTGCGTCCTTGGCTGGCAGTCCTGGCAGACGACCCACAGGAGCGCGATAGGCAGTTCCGCCAATGGCGTCGGCAGTGGTTGCCCGGCTTCGCGCTGGTTGGACGTGATGATCTGCTGGCTGACCGGTTGCGTCGTCTCCGCGAGCGCGATCCGCAGACGTCCCTGCTGGACGCCTGGCTCCATGCCTCGCGCTTCAACCATGAGCCGGTACCACTCCAGGACGGCGAACCTGCGCCCGCCGATGGCAAGCAGCGCTGGGCGGATCCCTGGCGCGGCGCTGGCAGCGGCTGGATCGTGCCGATACCGGTCGGCTATGCCGCGCTATCGCCGTTGCACGAAGCAGGTTCTGTTCTGAACGCCCGAGATGCCGCGACACCGTTGCGCTTCGTCGAATCGGTCTATTCCCTGGGCGAATGGATCAGCCCGCACCGGCTCGCGCACCTGGACCAGTTGCTCTGGCGCGCCGAGACCGACGAAGCCCTGGGCCTGTATCGCTGCCGCAACGACTATGCGCCGGATCCGTCGCAGCTTCCCGTCACGGATGAGACCGGGCAGGAAGATGACGACGAGATCTATCCCTATTCCTGAGCGTCGCCGCTCGTCCCGTTGATTTGAATACGCCATTTACAAGGATTGAATCATCATGTCGAACGCACTCAAGACCGCCTCCGTCCTGGCTTTTGAACGCAAGCTGGATCCCTCCGACGCCGTCTTCCATGCCGGCAACTGGGAGGATCTGGCGAAATCCGCATCGTGGCCGCCCGTTCGGCTGCGCGAGAAATCCGTGCGCGGCACCATCTCCAACCGCCTCAAGGCCAAGGACCAGGATCCCGCCAAGCTCGACGCCGCGATAGAGAACCCCAACCTGCAAACCGTGGACGTGGCGACCCTGCCCTCGGATGCCGACACGCTCAAGGTGCAATTCACGCTGCGCGTGCTGCCCGGCACGGGCACGCCGTCCGCATGCAACAGCGCGGAATATCAGGCCAAACTCTTGCAGACCGTGCAGTCCTACGTCGCGGAGCACGGCTATGCCGAATTGGCCAACCGCTATGCGGCCAACCTGGCCAATGGCCGCTTCCTGTGGCGCAACCGGGTCGGTGCGGAACATGTGCGCGTGGAGGTGGCGCGGCTCAAGGACGGCAAGGCTGACCAGCAATGGAGCTTCGATGCCCTGGCGCAGAATCTGCGCGCGCTTGATGCGTCGAGTGATGAGGTGAAGTCATTGGGTTCTGTGATCGCTGAGGGTTTGGCAGGCGGTCATGTGCTGCTGCAGGTCACGGCGTTCTTGCGGGTGGGTGCGGGGCAGGAGGTGTTTCCGTCCCAGGAACTGATCCTGGATCGCGGACGCGGCGACAAGAGCAAGACGCTCTACCAGATCGGCGAGAAAGGTCAGGAGATCGCCGCCATCCATTCCCAGAAGATCGGCAATGCCTTGCGCACTATCGATACCTGGTACGAAGGCGCGCACGATCTGGGGCCGATCGCTGTGGAACCCTACGGTTCGGTCACCACGCAAGGCAAGGCCTATCGCCAGCCCAAGCAGAAACAGGACTTCTATACCCTGCTGGACGACTGGCTGCTCAAGGACAAGGCGCCGCCGACCGAGCAACAGCATTTCGTGATGGCGGTCTTGATCCGCGGCGGCGTGTTCGGCGATGCGAGCTGACCGCCATGACGACCCACTATATAGACATCACCTTGTTGCCCGATCCAGAGTTCAGCCACGCGCATCTGCTGGGGGCGTTGGTGGCCAAGCTGCATCGGGCCTTGGTGCAGCTGCAATCGGCAAGCATCGGGGTCAGCTTTCCCCAGTACCGCTTGCGGCCGCGCACCATGGGCTCGGTGCTGAGGTTGCACGGCGATCCCGATGCGCTTCAGGACCTGATGGCCTTGGCATGGCTGCAGGGCATGCGGGATCACGTTCGGCTGACTGACTTGGCACCTGCGCCGTCCGACGCGCCGCGCTACGTGGTGCAGCGCCGTCAGTTCAAGACCAGCGCGGAACGCCTGCGCCGCCGCCGCATGCGTCGCAAGGGAGAAACGGCGGACCAAGCAGCCGCAGCCATTCCCGATAGCGTCGAGCGTCAGGTCGAATTGCCCTTCGTCCGTCTGAACAGCGCCAGCACCAGGCAGCCGTTCTGCCTGTTCATTGCTCAGGAGCGCGGGGAGGAGGTCGGGGCTGGTAAAGGGTTCAATTCCTATGGCCTGAGCCAGGGCGGTACGGTGCCGTGGTTTTGAACCCTTTTTTTGGGTGTGATTGGAAGGCCTGAAAAATCAATGGGTTAGGAATGTGCCCGGAATTTGGGTGTTGGTGAGGTTTTGACTGTTGTTTCTTTAAAAATCAATGGGTTAGTGGTTTTTTGCCATAGTTCGCTGCCGCACAGGCAGCTTAGAAAAGATGGCAACGGCGGCTTCCATGTCTTCGGCCGTTCGCTGCCGCACAGGCAGCTTAGAAAAGTCCCTCCAGCGCCACCGTTTCCGATACTATGTTCGCTGCCGCACAGGCAGCTTAGAAATCCACCGTGGATACGCCAGGGGCGGCGCAAAGGTTCGCTGCCGCACAGGCAGCTTAGAAAAGGTCCGGCGCCCACAGCACCAGGTCGACCCAGTTCGCTGCCGCACAGGCAGCTTAGAAAAACGTGATAGACGTTAATTTGCCCTGGCGGTTGTTCGCTGCCGCACAGGCAGCTTAGAAATCTGTCAGCCGCTTGTCCCGCCAGGCCGCCAGGTTCGCTGCCGCACAGGCAGCTTAGAAATTGTTGCTGGCGCTTCGCAGCGCACGCAGAATGTTCGCTGCCGCACAGGCAGCTTAGAAATGGAAGACCCGGTTGAACTTCAGTTCCGCAATGTTCGCTGCCGCACAGGCAGCTTAGAAAAAGGCGAGGTCATGCTCGCCGGCTGGTCCCAGGTTCGCTGCCGCACAGGCAGCTTAGAAAGAGCCCATCAGCCCCGCCGCCGCGGTGGATATGTTCGCTGCCGCACAGGCAGGTTAGAAAAATCATCGCAGCCTGACTCCGCAGGGCAGTACGTTCTCTGCCGTACAGGCAGTGCTGAAAAAAACCGAATCCAGCGCCACCTTGAGCGGCAAGTTCCCAGTCGCCCAAACACCACAACCTCGCCGCCTGCCCTCCCTGGTCCCTACAACCCCCAAGCCCCCACTCCCGGCCGCCTGACCTCCACCCCCAACACCCCCTCCACCGCCGCCGCGCAATCCATCAACGCTGCATCCTCCCCCGCCGGCGCCAGCAGCTGCACCCCGATCGGCATCCCCTCCCCATCAAACCCCGCCGGCAGCGAAATCGCCGCCGCGCCCAGAAAGTTCGCCGGGCGCAGCAGCTTGCCCAGGCCGGCGTGGCGCAGGTCGGCGGCGTCCAGCGGCTGGGCGGCCTGGTCGCAGGCGGGCATGAGCAGGGCGTCGTGGCCTTGCATGGCGCGGGCGTAGGCGGCCATGTCGGCGTCGCGGCGTTGCAGGGCGGCTTCGTAGTCGGCCTGGCGGATGCGGCCGCCGGCCGCGATGCGCGAGCGCACCACGGTCCAGAGCGGTTGGGCGGGGTCTTCGGCCAGCGCGCCGTAGTAGCGGTAGGCCTCGTAGGCCAGTACCAGCGAGTTGTCCTCGGCCATGCGGTCGAAGGACAGGCCGGGCGGGGGCGTCCAGGTTTGGGGCGTGTGGCCGGCGGCGGCCAGCTGGTCCAGCGTGTGGCGCCACAGCGCGAGGCTGGCCTCGCCCAGCGCGGCGGGCCAGGCCTCGGGCGCCAGCACGGCCAGCGGGCCGGGGGCGCGCGTTTCGGGATGGCGCAGCGCGGTCACGCAGCCCGGGGGCAGCGCCAGCGTGGCGGCGTCGTCGACGTCGGGGCCGGACAGCAGCACGGCCAGCGCGCGCGCGTCGGCGACATTGCGGGCGATGGGGCCGAGCACGTCCAGCGTGTCCGACAGCGGCAGGCTGCCGGCGCGGCTGATCAGGCCGGTCGACGGCTTGTAGCCGACCAGGCCGTTCAGCGCCGCCGGCGCGCGCACGGAGCCGCCGGTGTCGCCGCCCAGCGCGATCGGCGCCAGCCCCGCGGCCACGGCCACGGCCGCGCCGCTGGACGAGCCGCCCGGCGCGCGGGCCTGAACGGCGTCCCAGGGGTTGCGTGCGGTGCCTTGCGTGCCGTTCTGGCCGGACAGCCCGAACGCGAATTCGGTCATGCGCGTCTTGCCCAGGATCACCATGCCGTGCGCGGCCAGGGCGCGCAGCGCCTGGGCGGTGCCTGCGCTGATCTGGCCGGCGCGCGCCTGCGAGCCCAGCGTGGCTTCGGTGCCTTCCCATTGCACGCTGTCCTTCACCGCCACCGGCACGCCGTGCAGCGGGCCCAGCACGATGCCGGCGGCCAGCAGCCGGTCGGCGGCGTCTGCCTGCGCCAGCGCGCGCTCGGCCGTGACCACGCTGTACGCGTTGAGCGCGCCGGCGCGCTCGATGCGGTCCAGGAAATGCGTGGCGGCCTGGCGCGACGTCAGCGTTCCCTGACGGATGGCGCGGCCGATGCCGAGGGCGTCTTGGAAGTGCAGGGCGGTATCGGGTGCGGACATGGGGCTTCCTGAAAATGAAACGGCTTTCCGGACCTGGCGGTGCCGGAAAGCGCGGGGACGCGCCGCGCGGAGGGCGGCGTCGGGCGGGCCTTAGCGGAGCTTCTGGCCGACCGTCTCGGGCATGCGGATGAAGGTGATCAGCGTGATCACGGCGCCGGCCAGCACGTAGTAGAAGAACCAGCGTTCCATGCCCTGGCTTTGCAGCCAGGTCAGCAGGTAGGGCGTGGTGCCGCCCAGCAGCGCCACGACCAGGTTGTAGGGCGTGCCGATGCCGACGGCGCGCACGCTGGTGGGGAACTGCTCGGACATGATGGCCGGCGCGATGGACGTGTACATGGCGTACAGCACCAGACCGAACAGTTCCACCGCCAGGATCGAGCCGAAGGACGGGCCCAGCGTGGTCATCAGCGGGTAGAAGAAGATCAGGTAGCCGGCGGCGAACACGATCAGCTGCGGCTTGCGGCCGATGCGGTCCGACAGCGCGCCGAACAGCGGCTGCACCAGCATGAAGACGATCAGCGCGACGGTGTTGGCGGCGAAGGCGGTCTTCGGATCGGCGTGCACCTGGCGGATGGCGTAGGTGGGCACGTAGGCCACGAAGATGTAGAACGCGAAGGTCGTCAGGATGGAGAAGCCGACGATGCGCAGCACTTCCACCGGATGCTCGCGCAGCAGGGTGCGCAGCGGCTGCTTTTCCACGCCGGCCTTCTTGCTGTGCGAGAAGGCTTCGGTCTCCGGGATGGAGCGGCGGATCCACAGGCCGGCCAGGCCGCCCAGCGCGCCCAGCAGGAACGGAATGCGCCAGCCCCAGGCGGCCATCTCGGGCTTGGTCAGGGTGGACGTCAGCGCCCAGCCCACGGCGGACGCGGCCAGGATGCCGACGGCGGCGCTGAAGAACACGAAGCTGGAATAGAAACCACGGCGGTTGGACGGCGCCATTTCCGCCAGGAAGGTCGTGGCCGAGGCATACTCTCCGCCCAGCGACAGCCCTTGCAGCAGGCGCGCGGCGGTCAGCAGCAGCGGGGCGGCCAGGCCGATGGTGGCGTAGGTGGGAGTGACGGCGATGATCAGCGAGCCGCCGGCCATCATCAGGATGGTCAGGCCCAGCGCGGCCTTGCGGCCGTAGCGGTCGGAGAAAATGCCCAGCAGCCAGCCGCCCACCGGGCGCATGAAGAAGCCGACCGCGAAGATGCCGAACGAGGCCAGCAGCGCGGTGGTCTCGTTGCCTTCGGGGAAGAACTGGCTGGAGAAGAAGATGGCGAAGGATGCGTAGATGGTCCAGTCGAACCATTCGACGGCATTGCCTACACTACCGGCCAGGATGGTGCGGGCGCGCGACACGGGCGCGGCGGCGGCCCCCTGCTTGGCGTGCAGGGTCGTGGAGGGGCTGCTCATGAAGTCCTCAATCAGGTGTTTATTTTTGGTCAAAAAGACCGTCTAATTTTTATGATTTGGTAATTTCCGCCACGTTAGATTAATGAATATGGTCACGTCAAGTAAGGGTAAGCCCCTAATGCCAACACTCGATGACACCGATCTGGCCTGCCTGGTGGCCCTGCAGGCCGAACCCCGCGCGTCCTGGCGCGAGCTGGGGGCGGCCACGGGCATCGCCGAGCGCACGGTGGCCCGGCGCCTGAAGCGCCTGATGGACGCGGACGCGCTGCGCGTCATCGCCGAGCCCGACCCGCTGGTCACTGGTCGCGGCGTGGTGCTGCATGCCTGGGTGCGCTGTCGGTCCGGACGGGTGCCGGACGTGGCCGAGCGGCTGGCGGCGCTGGACTGCTGTCAGCTGGCCGTGACGCTGGCCGGCTCGGCCGACCTGATGGCCGAGCTGACGCTGGCCGACGAGGCCGACATGCCGGACCTGGTGACGCGGGTGCTGCCTTCCATCGACGGCGTCGAGCATGTCGAGGCGCGGCTGGTGCTGCGGCCCTTCCGCCGCGCGGGCCAGTGGCGCATCCTGGCCGAGGCTGGCGCCGCGCTCGAGCCTGCGCCGTCCAATCCGCCCGCCGCGCTCACGGAGTCCGAGCAGCGCCTGGCCGGCCATCTGATGCGCGACGGCCGCGCCAGCCTGGCCGAGCTGGCCGAGCAGGTCGGCGTCAGCGAGCCCACCGCCCACCGCATGCTGCAAAACCTGGTGGACCGGCGCGCGTTGAGCTTCCGCGTGGAAGTCGAGCCGTCGCTGGTGGGCTTTCCGGTGGAGGCGGTGATTTCCGTGCAGGTGCGGCCGCAGGCGGTCAATGCGCTGGCCGCGCATCTGGCGCGCGATCCGAACACGCGCTGCCTGTTCGGCACCAGCGGCGCATCGCAGCTGTTCTGGCATGTGCTGTGCCGCGACAGCCCGCAGCTCTGGGACGTGGTGACGCGCCGGCTGGGCGAACTGGAAGGCGTGCTCAACAGCGACGTGGCCGTGGTGATGCGCGCGCACAAGCGCTGCGGCATCGTGCGCGCCGGCCCGCTGCTGGGCGCTGAGGGCTGAAGACGCGGCGCAGGGCCGGGATGAGGCGGACGTCCGGTCCGCGAGGCCGGCGGGCGTCTTCCCGGGGGGGCAAACGACACAGGACGATCCATGAGCGATAGCGATTTCTTCGACCTTCCGATCCGCCTGCACGCCGTCAATGGCGTGCGCATCGCCGCCCGCGTCGGCGGCGACGGGCCGCCGCTGTTGCTCTTGCACGGCCATCCCCAGACCAGCGCCATCTGGCATCGCCTGTGGCCGGCACTGACGCGGCATCGCACCTGCGTGGCCGCCGACCTGCGTGGCTATGGCGACAGCGACAAGCCGCCGGCCGCGCCCGGCCACGCCGCGCATTCCAAGCGCGTCATGGCCCAGGACATGGCGGCGCTGATGCGCGCGCTGGGGCACGAACGCTACGAGGTGCTGGCGCATGACCGTGGCGCGCGCGTCGCGCACCGGCTGGGGCTGGATCATCCGACGGCCGTCACGCGCCTGATGCTGCTGGACATCGCGCCCACGTTGGATATGTACGAGCACACCACCCGCGCCTTCGCGCAGGCGTACTTCCACTGGTTCTGGCTGATCCAGCCCGCGCCCATGCCGGAGACCATGATCGAGCGCGATCCGGTGTTCTACCTGCGCTCGGTCATGGGCGGGCGGCCCGGCGGGCTGGCGCATTTCTCCGCGCCGGCCATGGCCGAGTACGAGCGCGTCGCGCGCCTGTCCGGCTGGGCCACGGGCATCTGCGAGGACTACCGCGCTTCCGCCACCGTGGATCTGGAGCATGACCGCCAGGGCCGAGCCGCCGGCGAGCGCCTGCGCATGCCGGTGCGCGCGCTGTGGGGCGAGCGCGGCGCGGTGGGCCGGAACTTCGATGTGCTGGCCCTGTGGCGCGCCATCGCCGACCAGGTCGACGGCGGGCCGTTGCCGGGCGCGCATTATCTGGCTGAGGAAATCCCGGACGCGGTGCTGCGCGAGGCGGGCGCGTTCTTTGGATGGGCTTGAGGCGGGCAGGCGCCACCGGCGCGTGCCCAGCCCATCCGTCCGTCTAGCCCTGTGACGCGCCAGGCGGCCTGCGCACGGCGGCCGGGTGCATCGCGACGGGGTGCGTGAGCGTTTCCGGTTGCAGGATCTCGTCGAGCTGGGCCTTGGACAGCAGGCCCCGGCTCAGCACGATGTCATAGACGCTGCCGCCGCTCAGGTGCGCCTCCTGCGCCACGGAGGTGGCATTGGCGTAGCCGATGTACGGGTTCAGCGCCGTCACGATGCCGATGGAGTTCTCGACCGATGCGCGCAGGTGGTCCGCGTTGGCGGTAATCCCTTTCACGCAGCGTTCGGCCAGGGTCAGGCAGCCGTTGCGCAGATGGCCGACGCTTTTGAAGATGCTGTGCGCGATGATGGGCTCGAAGGCATTGAGCTGCAACTGTCCGGCCTCGGCGGCGAAGCTGACGGTGACATCGTTGCCGATGACCTCGAAGGCGATCTGGTTGACCACTTCCGGGATGACCGGATTCACCTTGCCGGGCATGATGCTGGAGCCGGCCTGCATGGCCGGCAGGTTGATCTCCCCCAGGCCGGCGCGCGGGCCGCTGGACAGCAGCCGCAGGTCGTTGCAGGTCTTCGACAGTTTCACCGCCACCCGCTTGAGCACGCCGGACAGCTGCACGAACGCGCCGCAGTCCTGGGTGGCCTCGATCAGGTTGGGTGCCGTCTGCAGCGGAATGCCGGTGATCTTGCGCAGGTGCATCAGCACCAGCGGCGCATAGTCGGGATGCGCCGTGATGCCGGTGCCGATCGCCGTGGCGCCCATGTTGATCTCGCAGATCAGCATCACCGCCTCGCGCAGCCGCGCCTGGTCCTCGCCCAGCATCACGGCATAGGTGCTGAATTCCTGGCCCAGCGTCATCGGCACCGCGTCCTGCAGCTGGGTGCGGCCCATCTTCAGCACGTCCTTGAAGGCCTCGGCCTTGGCCTCGAACGCCTCGCGCAGGATGTCCATGGCGTCGATCAGTCCGTGGACGCCGAACCAGGTCGCGATCTTGAGCGCGGACGGGTAGACGTCGTTGGTGCTCTGGCCGATGTTCACATGCTCGTTCGGGTGCAGGACATGGTAGTCGCCCCGGTTCTGGCCCAGCAGCTCCAGCGCCCGGTTGGCGATGACCTCGTTGGCGTTCATGTTGGTGGACGTGCCCGCGCCGCCCTGGATCACGTCGACCACGAACTGATCATGCAGCCGGCCCTTGATCAGTTCGTTGCAGGCTTCGATGATGGCGTCGCAGCGCCGTTCGTCCAGCAGGCCAAGCTCGCAATTGCTCAACGCCGCCGCCTGCTTGATATAGGCCAGCGCCCGGATCAGCTCCGGATAGGTCGATATCGGGATGCCGGTGATCGGAAAGTTCTCCTGCGCACGCAAGGTGTGCACGCCGTAGTAGGCGCAGGCGGGGGCCGCGCGGGGCCCCCCCCCGGGCTTCTTCTCTCCGCTATTCGGGGGGGGGCAAAATTTT
>NZ_JBICCO010000079.1:0-32030 GCF_043119405.1 Achromobacter sp. 413638 | reverse complement strand
CGGGGGTGTTGTGGGGCCCCCCGCGCGGGCGGGCCGCGGCGGGGGGGGGGGCGGCCCCCCCGCCGGCCAGATGGCCCAAGGGCTGCAGCACGTCGCGGCCGCCGCTCGCGGCGCCGACCAGCCAGGCCGCCGCGGCCAGCGCCAGCAGCAGGCCCAGGCCCTTGCCGAACATGCGGCCCGCGCCGGCGCCGGCCGGCAGCGCATCGAAGGCGCGCAGCATCACGGCGGCCACGATGGCCAGGAAGGCCCAGCCCGTCATCTGCACCCAGGTCGGCACCACCGGAATCAGCATCCACCATGCCGTGGCCAGCAGCAGCATGCCGAACAGGCGCTTGACGCCGTCCATCCACGGGCCGGCCTTGGGTAGCAGCGCGCCCGACGAGGCGCCCACGATCAGCAGCGGCACGCCCATGCCCCAGGCCATCGCGAACAGGGCGGAACCGCCCAGCACCACGTCGCCGGTCTGCGAGATGTACAGCAGCGCGCCTGCCAGCGGCGCGGCCACGCAGGGCCCGACGATCAGGGCCGACAGCGCGCCCATCAGCAGCGCGCCGGTGTAGCGTCCGCCTGGAATGCGCGACGAGCGCTCCGACAGGCGCGCCTGGATGCCGGACGGCATCTGGAAAGTGAACACGTCGAACATGGCCAGCGCCAGCACCGCCAGCAACGCGGCGAACAGGCTCAGGATCCAGGGCGTCTGCAGCCAGGCGGCCAGGCCCGCGCCGCTCAGGCCGGCGGCCACGCCCAGCGCCGTATACACGACGGACATGCCCAGCACGTAGGTGGCGGCCAGGCCCAGTCCGCGTCCGCGCGCGGGCTTGGCGCCGGGGGCCGTGCCGCCCACCACGATGGACGACAGGATCGGGATCATCGGCAGCACGCAGGGCGTGAAGGCCAGCAGCAGGCCCAGCACCAGGAACACGCCGGCGGTCTTGGCCCAGCCCAGTCCGCCCAGCGCATCGGCCAGCCCGGTGTCGCCCGCGCTCAGCAGGCCGCCCAGGCCGCTGGCGGATGCGCCGGCCGATGCCGCCGCGCCGGCGCCGGCCAGCGCGCCGCCCGCGACGGCGTAGCCGCCCTGCACGGGGGTCAGCTTCACGCTGTGGTCCATCGGCGGATAGCACAGGCCAGCGTCGGCGCAGCCCTGCGAGGTGGCCGTCAGCGTGAAGGCCTGGCCGCCGGGTTGCACCGGCACGCGCACGATCACGTCCTGGTGGTAGACCTCCATGTCCTTCTCGAACGTGGGGTCGTACTTCACCTCGCCTTTCGGATAGACGGCCTCGCCCAGCGTGGCCGCGCCGTATGGACTGATGGTGATGCCGAAGCGCTCGCGGTACATGTAGTAGCCGGGCGCGACGCGGTAGCGCAGTTCGACGGTGTCCGGCGCGCTCATGGCGGCGCTGAAGACGAAGGCCTTTTCAGGATCCAGGAATTCGGCCTCGGCGCGCGCGGTGGCGTTCCAGCCCAGCCACAGCAGCGCCAGGGCCAGCAGCGCGAACAGCCGCCTGGCAAGATCCGTCCTGGACGGGCGCAGGGCGCGGCCGCCAGCCATACCGGCAAATTGCAACATCAGTCTCTCTTGTTCTGCACGACGGCCGTCTGTTCGCGCACCCAGTCCAGGTAGGGCGCCGCGCCGCCGATCACGGGCAGCACGATGATTTCGGGCACGTCGTAGGGATGCATCTGCGCCAGCGCGGCAACGACCGCCGCATGGCGCGCGTAGGTGGTCTTGATGTGGATGGGCACTTCCTCGGCCCCTTCCACCTCGCCTTGCCACATGTAGATGGACAGGCCCGGCGCGCCGAGGTTCACGCAGGCCGCCAGGCCGTCTTCGACCAGCACGTGCGCGATCCGCTTCGCCAACAGCAGGTCGGGCGCATTGCTGATGATCAGCACCACGTCGTCGTCGCGCAACATGCAGCCTCCAGGGAATACCCTTGCGGGATGTAACTCGGGGTATTTTATCGATATTGCCGCAGCCGTCCGGCGCCGCCGGATGCCCGTGCCCTCATGCTCGTCTGCTCATGATCAAACAGAGGCCCGCATGTCCGACAATTGCCTGTTCTGCCGCATCGCCCGCCGCGAGATTCCCGCCCACATCCTGCACGAGGATGACCGCCTGCTGGCGTTCCTGGACATCCAGCCGGTGCGGCCCGGCCACACGCTCATCATTCCCAAGCAGCACTATCCCTATTTCGAGGACATGCCGGCGGACCTGGCCGGCCACATCCTGAACCTGGGGCAGAAGCTGGGACGGCACATGAAGCGCCTGTATGGCGTGGACCGGGTGGGCTTTGCCTTCACCGGCATCCACGTGGCACACGCCCACGCCCATGTGATCCCCATGCACGACCCGCAGGACGTGACGTCGACGCAGTACATCGTGCAGAAGGACCTCACCTTCACCATGCCGCCGCAGGCCCCGCAAGAGGAACTGGCGACGACCGCCGCCCAACTGCGCGGCGAATTGCACGGCGAGCCGGCGCGCGCCGGCTGAAAGGCGGCGCGTATCGCCGCGCACAAAAAACAAGGGCAGGTCCGAAGACCTGCCCTTGTCGCTTATCGCTACCGCCTACAACTTATTCGGCGGCGCTGTCTTCAGCGGCTTCATCGACTTCCGGACGGTCGACCAGCTCCATGAAAGCCATGGGAGCGTTGTCGCCTTGACGGAAGCCCATCTTCAGCACGCGGGTGTAGCCGCCGTTGCGGTTCGCGTAGCGCGGACCGATTTCGGCGAACAGCTTCACCACGGCGTCGCGATCGCGCAGACGGGCAAAAGCCAGACGCTTGTTCGCGAGCGTGGGCTCCTTGCCCAGCGTGATCAGGGGTTCGATGACGCGGCGCAATTCTTTCGCCTTCGGCAGCGTGGTCTTGATCGCTTCGTGAGTGATCAGCGAAACGGCCATGTTGCGGAACATGGCAAGACGGTGACTGCTGGTGCGGTTGAGCTTACGCAAGCCATTACCGTGACGCATGATAAGTTTCCTTTGAATCTAAAGACGGCGTTTCCGCCATCGGGTTGCCGGCTCTTCTATCAACCTGCAATCAGGCCGCGGTCCGGTGAAAAACGGTGCATTTTACGACGGTTTTGCAAATCGCCCGGCCAATCGGCCGGGCGTTGCGGGCAGCGTGCCTCGCGGCGCGCCGCCCGGGTGATGCTTAGGGACGCTCCAGGCCCAGCGGGGGCCAGTTTTCGAGCTTCATGCCCAGCGTCAGGCCGCGTGCGGCCAGCACTTCCTTGATCTCGTTGAGCGACTTGCGACCCAGGTTCGGGGTCTTGAGCAGTTCGTTCTCGGTACGCTGGATCAGGTCGCCGATGTAGTAGATGTTTTCGGCCTTCAGGCAGTTGGCCGAACGCACGGTCAGTTCCAGGTCGTCGACCGGACGCAGCAGGACCGGGTCGATCTGCGGCGTGCCGCGGACCGGGGCTTCGTAGGAGTCGCCAGCGCCTTCCAGGGCGGCGAAGACCGAGATCTGGTCCATCAGGATGCGGGCCGACTGGCGCACCGCTTCCTCGGGCGAGATCACGCCGTTGGTTTCGATGTCCAGGACCAGCTTGTCCAGGTCGGTGCGCTGTTCCACGCGAGCGCTTTCAACGGCGTAGCTGACGCGACGAACCGGGCTGAACGACGCATCCAGCACGATGCGGCCGATGGTGTGGGTGCGGTCTTCCGACAGCGCGCGCACGTTGCCCGGCACGTAGCCGCGGCCCTTTTCGACCTTGATCTGCATTTCCAGCTTGCCGGCATCCGTCAGGTTGCAGATGGCGTGGCCGGGATTGATGATCTCGACGTCGTGCGGCAGCTCGATGTCGCTGGCCAGCACGGTGCCGGCGCCGGTCTTGCGCAGGACCAGGGTGACTTCGTCGCGGTTGTGCAGCTTGAAGACCACGCCCTTCAGGTTCAACAGGATGTCGACGACATCTTCGCGAACGCCCGGGATGGTCGAGTATTCGTGCACCACGCCGGTCATCTGCACTTCGGTCGGCGCGTAGCCGGTCATCGAGGACAGCAGGATGCGGCGCAGGGCGTTGCCCAGCGTGTGACCGTAGCCACGCTCGAACGGCTCCATCACGATCTTGGCATGGTGGGTGCCGACCGGTTCGACTTCAATGGAGCGCGGCTTCAGGAAACCTTGAGTGGACATCGATTTTGTTCCTTTTCAATACCCTCGGCTCGTTACACCGATAAGGCTGATGGACAGGGTGAAACGTGAAAAACGGGGCGCGAAGAATGCGGCCCTTTACTACCGCAAAGCCCGCTGCGCCGAAAACGGCGTAGCGGGCTGCTGCGGGACTTGCAGACGTGTCGCAGGGAACCGCCGATGCGCCTGCGAAGGTGGCGCGTGGCGGCTCCAGGCCGGCGATTAACGCGAGTACAGTTCCACGACCATCGATTCGTTGATGTCGCGAGCGACGTCAGCGCGATCGGGGGCCGACTTGAACGTACCGGTCATCTTGGCGGCGTCGACTTCCACCCACTGGGGGATGCCGATGCTGGAGGCCAGGTCGAGCGATTCCTTGATACGGCCTTGCTTCTTGGCCTTTTCGCGGATCGTGATGACGTCGCCAGCCTTGACCAGCATCGAAGCGATGTCGGCGGTGTGGCCGTTCAGTTCGACGGCGCGGTGGCTCACCAGCTGGCGAGCTTCGGCGCGGGTCGAGCCGAAGCCCATGCGGTAGACGACGTTGTCCAGGCGCGATTCCAGCAGCTGGATCAGCGTTTCGCCGGTGTTGCCACGGCGACGCTCGGCTTCAGCGAAGTACTTGCGGAATTGCTTTTCCAGCACGCCGTACATGCGCTTGAGCTTTTGCTTTTCGCGCAGCTGCAGGCCGTAGTCGGAAGTGCGGGCGCCCGAAGTGCGGCCGTGTTGGCCAGGCTTGGAATCCAGCTTGCACTTGGAATCCAGCGAGCGACGGGCGCTCTTCAGGAACAGGTCAGTACCCTCGCGGCGCGAGAGCTTGCATTTGGGTCCAATATAACGTGCCATGTGGATTCCCTTTAGATACGACGACGCTTCGGCGGACGGCAGCCGTTGTGCGGAACGGGCGTGATGTCGGCGATGCTCGAGATCTTGATGCCCAGCGCGTTCAGGGCGCGGACCGACGATTCACGGCCGGGGCCGGGGCCCTTGATGCGCACTTCCAGCGTCTTGATGCCGTATTCCAGCGCAACGCGGCCAGCCGTTTCAGCGGCGACCTGCGCGGCGAACGGGGTCGACTTACGCGAGCCCTTGAAGCCAGCACCGCCCGACGTGGCCCACGACAGCGCGTTGCCCTGACGGTCGGTGATGGTGATGATGGTGTTGTTGAACGAAGCGTGAACGTGCGCGATGCCGTCCGAGACGTTCTTCTTGACCTTTTTGCGCACGCGCGAAGCGCCGCTGGTGGAAGCTTTCGCCATAATCCAGTTCCTCGATTATTTCTTCAGGGACGCAGCAGCACGACGCGGTCCCTTGCGGGTGCGAGCGTTGGTGCGAGTGCGCTGGCCGCGCACGGGCAGGCCGCGCTTGTGGCGCATGCCGCGGTAGGTTCCCAGGTCGATCAAACGCTTGATCGAGAGCTGCACTTCACGACGCAGGTCGCCTTCAACCGTGAACAAACCAACGTGTTCGCGGACGCGTTCCAGTTCAGCGTCGGTCAGATCCTTGACCTTTTTGTCAAACGGGACGTTCGCCGATTCGCAAATCTTGCGAGCGCGGGTACGACCGATGCCAAAAATGGCGGTCAGGCCGATCTCGGCGTGCTGTTGCGGCGGAATGTTAATGCCAGCAATACGGGCCATGACTGTTCCTTGAATAAATCCGTTGCGTAGTCGCTAACCCGGGTTAGCCTTGACGCTGCTTGTGACGCGGGTCGGTGCAGATGACACGCACGACGCCGTGACGTTTGATAACTTTGCAGTTGCGGCAGATCCGCTTAACCGATGCCATTACTTTCATGGTTGACTCCTAATTTTCCGTAATCCGTATCCGCTCACTTGGAGCGGAACACAATCCTGGCCCGCGTCAGGTCATAGGGCGTGAGCTCCACTGTGACCTTGTCACCCGGCAGGATCCGGATGTAATGCATACGCATCTTGCCGGAAATATGGCCCAACACCACGTGGCCGTTTTCGAGCTTGACGCGAAATGTCGCGTTCGGGAGGTTCTCGAGAACCTCGCCTTGCATCTGAATGACGTCGTCCTTGGACATTCTTTTGCTTACCGCATCGGCAAACCCGCGCCCTTGAAGTTAGCCTTCTTGAGCAACGAGTCGTACTGGTGAGACATCATGTAGGCCTGAACCTGCGCCATGAAATCCATCGTCACCACCACAATGATCAGCAGGGACGTACCACCGAAGTAGAAGGGCACATTCCAGCGCATCACCAAGAATTCCGGCAACAGGCACACCAACGTGATGTAGATGGCACCTGCGAGCGTCAAACGCATCAGGATCTTGTCGATGTAGCGCGCCGTTTGTTCACCCGGACGGATGCCCGGAACGAATGCGCCGCTCTTCTTCAGGTTGTCCGCCGTTTCGCGGCTGTTGAACACCAGAGCCGTGTAGAAAAAGCAGAAGAAAATAATCGCGACCGAGTACAGCGTGATGTAGAGCGGTTGACGAGGCGACAGGGCCGCAGCCAGGTCGCTAAGCCAGCGCATGTTCTCGCTGCTGGAAAACCAGCTCGTGATCGTGGCCGGGAACAGGATGATCGACGACGCGAAGATCGGCGGAATCACCCCAGCCATGTTCAGCTTCAAGGGCAGGTGCGAGCTTTGCCCGCCGTAGACCTTGTTGCCGACTTGGCGCTTGGCGTAGTTGACCGTGATCTTGCGCTGTCCGCGTTCCACGAACACCACAAAAGCGGTCACCAGCACCACCAGAGCCACGATGAACAGCGCAGACAGCACAGACATCGAGTTGGTGCGAACCAGATCCAGCAGCGCGGCCAACGCGGCGGGCAGGCCCGCAACGATACCGGCGAAGATCAGGATCGAAATCCCGTTACCCAGACCGCGTTCCGTGATCTGCTCACCCAGCCACATGACGAACATGGTGCCGGTGACCAGGGTCACAACGGTCGTGAAGCGGAACAGCATGCCCGGATCGATCACCAGTCCCTGCTGGGACTCAAGCGCAACCGAAATGCCCACAGCCTGCACCAGCGCCAGCACGACCGTGCCGTAGCGGGTGTATTGGGTGATCTTCCGACGACCGGCCTCGCCCTCTTTCTTGAGCGCTTCCAGCGACGGCACCACCACAGACATCAGCTGCATGATGATGGATGCCGAAATGTACGGCATGATCCCCAGGGCAAAAATCGAGAAGCGCGAGAGCGCCCCGCCCGAGAACATGTTGAACAGGCCCAGGATCCCGCCCTGGTTCTGGCGGAACAGGTCCGCCAGCGCATCCGGGTTGATGCCCGGCACGGGGATGTGTGTACCCAAACGGTAAACCACCAGGGCGAGCACCAGGAACACGAGGCGGCGCTTTAGGTCGCCGTACCGTGCTCCGGTTTTGCCCAATGCCTGCGCGTTAGCCACTCGTCACCTCGTGATCAGGCAAGCGAGCCGCCCGCGGCTTCGATGGCGGCGCGAGCGCCGGCCGTCGCGGAAATGCCCTTGAGCACAACCTTGCGCGAGATTTCACCCGACTTGATGACCTTGGCGAAACGAACCGCCTGGCCAATCACGCCAGCGGCCTTCAGCACTTGCACGTCGATTTCGTCGACGGGCACGGCTTGCAGTTCCGACAGACGCACTTCGGCGTACAGGTGCTGGCCCAGCGGCGTGAAACCGCGCTTGGGCAGGCGACGCTGCAGCGGCATCTGACCGCCTTCGAAGCCAACCTTATGGAAACCGCCCGAGCGCGACTTCTGACCCTTGTGACCACGGCCGGCGGTCTTACCCAGACCCGAACCGATGCCACGGCCGACGCGGCGCTTGGCGTGCTTGCTGCCCTCAGCGGGCTTCAGCGTATTGAGTTGCATATCCGACATGGTGATTCCTTAGGCTTCCGAGACGGAAACGAGATAATCCACCTTACGGATCATCCCACGCACCTCGGGCGTATCGACCAGCACGCGGCTGCTGTTGATACGGCCCAAGCCCAGACCGCGAACCGTGTCACGGTGCGATTGCTTGGTACCGATCACGGAGCGCACGAGGGTCACTTTGATCTGCTTCTGAGCCATGATTTACCCCAGGATCTCTTCGACGGTCTTGCCGCGCTTGGCAGCAACATCCGCCGGGGTCAGGGAGGCGCGCAGGCCATTCAACGTGGCGCGAACCATGTTGTAGGGGTTGCTCGAGCCCAGGCTCTTGGCAACCACGTTACGCACACCCATCACTTCGAAAATAGCGCGCATCGGGCCGCCGGCGATGACGCCGGTACCTTCAGCAGCGGGCGAAATCAGCACGGTGGCGGCGCCATGCTTGCCGACCACGGTGTGGTGCAGCGTGCCGTTCTTCAGCGCAACCTTGAACATGCCGCGACGGGCCTGTTCCATCGCCTTCTGGACCGACACCGGCACTTCACGCGCCTTGCCCTTGCCCATGCCGACGCGGCCGTCGCCATCGCCAACCACGGTCAGCGCGGCGAAGCTCATGGTGCGACCACCCTTCACGACCTTGCTGACGCGGTTGACCGCGATCATCTTCTCGCGCAGGCCGTCATCGTTCTCTTTTTCCGCGGCGTTCTTGCCTTGTACTTTAGCCATTTGACAGATCCTCGCTTAGAACTTCAGGCCGGCTTCACGCGCGGCGTCGGCCAGCGCTTTCACGCGGCCATGGTAACGAAAGCCCGAGCGATCGAAAGCGACCAGTTCGATACCGGCAGCCTTGGCCTTTTCGGCCACGCGCTTGCCAACCAGCGTGGCGGCGGCCTTGTTGCCGCCTTGGCCGGTTTGGCCAGCCAGCTGCGCACGCACTTCGGCTTCCACCGTCGAGGCGCTGACCAGAACGCGATCGCCTTCCGGCGAAATGATGTTGGCGTAGATGTGCTGGTTCGAGCGGAAAATCGAGAGGCGATGAACGCGCAGCTCGCTGATCTTCCGGCGGGTCGGAACCGCACGACGCAAACGGGAAACTTTTTTGTCCATGATTCGTCCTTGCGTGCGCCGTTATTTCTTCTTGGTTTCTTTGATGACGACGCGTTCGTCCGAGTAACGCACGCCCTTGCCCTTGTAGGGTTCGGGTTCGCGGTACGCGCGGAGTTCAGCGGCCACCTGGCCGACGACCTGCTTGTTGGAGCCCTTGATGACGATTTCCGTCTGGGTGGGGCATTCGGCCTTGATGCCGGCCGGCAACTTGTGCAGAACGTCGTGCGAGAAACCGAGCTGCAGCTTAACGGCGTCGCCTTGGATCGAGGCGCGGTAACCCACGCCCACCAGGGTCAGCTTGCGCTCGAAGCCCTTGCTCACGCCGTTGACCATGTTGGCCACCAGCGCGCGCACGGTACCCGACATGGCGTTGGCGTGGCGGGTTTCGTTGGCGGCGACAAACGTCAGCTTGCCGTTGTCCAACGCGACCGCGACGTCGCCAGTCAGGGCTTGGGTCAAGGTGCCCAGCGGGCCCTTGACGGTGATCTGATCCTGCTGGATGCTGGCTTCAACACCCTTCGGCAGTTCGACCGGATATTTAGCGATACGTGACATTCGAATTTCTCCTTAGGCCACGTAGCACAGCACTTCGCCGCCGACGCCATTGGCGCGGGCCTTGCGGTCCGTCATGACGCCACGCGAGGTCGACACGATAGCCACGCCCAGGCCGTTCATGACCTGAGGAATGCTGGTGCGGCCCTTGTAGATGCGCAGGCCGGGACGCGAAACGCGTTCGATGCGCTCGATGACCGGACGGCCAGCGTAGTACTTCAGGGTGATCTCGAGCTCAGGCTTGGCCTGGGTGCCCTTGACTTCGAAGCCGTCGATGTAGCCTTCGTCCTTCAGCACGCCGGCGATAGCCGCCTTCAGCTTCGAGGAGGGCATGCTCACCGTAACTTTGTCCACTTGCTGCGCATTGCGAATGCGGGTCAGCATATCGGCGATGGGATCGCTCATGCTCATATTCTTTCTCCTACCAGCTGGCCTTGGTGATGCCGGGGATTTCACCCTTCATCGCCATTTCACGCAGTTTGTGGCGGGTCAGGCCGAACTTGCGGAACACGCCGCGCGGACGACCGGTGACCACGCAACGGTTACGTTGACGCGTCGGGTTGGCATTGCGCGGCAGCTGTTGCAGCTTGAGCCGAGCTTGGTAACGTTCTTCGTCGGTCTTCGACTGGTCGTCGATGATCGACTTCAACTCAGCGCGCTTGGCGGCGAACTTGTCAGCCAGCTTGGCGCGCTTGATGTCGCGATTGATGAGGGAAAGTTTAGCCACGTCATCAGCCCCTTAGTTACGGAACGGGAAGCTGAAGGCGGTCAGCAGCGCCTTGGCTTCTTCGTCGGTCTTCGCGGTGGTGGTGATGCTGATGTTCAGCCCACGCAGCGCGTCGATCTTGTCGTACTCGATTTCGGGGAAAATGATCTGCTCTTTCACCCCGATGTTGTAGTTGCCACGGCCGTCGAACGCGCGACCCGAGATACCGCGGAAGTCGCGCACGCGAGGCAGCGCAACCGCCACCAGGCGATCCAGGAATTCGTACATGCGTTGACCGCGCAGCGTGACCATGCAACCGATCGGGTAGTTTTCGCGGATCTTGAAGCCGGCGATAGCCTTCTTGGTCTTCGTCACCACGGGCTTTTGGCCAGCGATCTTGGTCAGGTCCGAGACGGCGTGCTCGATAACTTTCTTATCGGAGACCGCTTCCGAGACACCCATGTTCAGGGTGATCTTGGTGATGCGGGGCACTTCCATCACGCTCTTGTAGCCAAACTTGGCTTGCAGGTCGCCAGCGACCTTGCTCTTGTAGAAATCTTGCAAACGAGACATGTCTGTCGCCCCTTACGCCTTGGCGCCGACAACGGCACCATTGGAACGGAACACGCGGACCTTGCGACCGTCGACTTCTTGGACGCCAACGCGATCGCCACGGCCGGTGGCCGGGTTGAACAGCGCGACGTTCGAGATGTGGATCGGCATGGTCTTTTCGACGATTCCGCCCGGGTTGTTGGCCATCGGGTTGGCTTTCATGTGCTTCTTGACGACGTTGACGCCTTCGACCAGGACGTGGTCGGCATCGACGCGGGCCAGCACGGTGCCGCGACGCTTCTTGTCGCGACCGGTCAGGACGATGACTTCGTCGCCTTTACGGATGTTGTTCATCGCGGGGCTCCTTACAGCACTTCCGGGGCCAGCGACACGATCTTCATGAACTTCTCGGTACGCAGTTCACGCGTAACGGGTCCGAAGATGCGGGTGCCGATGGGCTCCAGCTTGGCGTTGAGCAACACGGCGGCATTGCCACCGAAACGGATCAGCGAACCGTCCTTACGGCGCACGCCCTTGGCGGTACGAACCACCACGGCATTGTAAATTTCGCCTTTCTTGACGCGTCCGCGCGGGGCCGCATCCTTGACGCTCACCTTGATGATGTCGCCGATGCCGGCATAACGGCGCTTGGAGCCACCGAGCACCTTAATGCACATGACGTGACGCGCACCAGTGTTATCGGCCACGTCCAGCGTGGTCTGCATTTGGATCATGATTTTTCCTGTTCCAACTTAACTGGAAATACGGTTTTCCCGGGGTTTTCCCCCTAGGAACTCTGCAATTCCTGCCAGTTTTGGTCCCGTCAGGTCAATCGCCCTGCTTTGGCGCCGAGTTGGCTGTGTCTGCACACTGCGCAATCGACGGCTTGCAACGCAACGACCCTGGGTTGAAATCCTGCGGGTATTCCCCCAACACGCCTGACTTGCCTGCTTCGCGTTCCGGCTGGGTCGGTATGACCGGGGCTCATCCCCGAGGTTCCCTTCCTGGCCCTTTTCGCGAAGTTCCTGCCTTTGCGCGCATCGCTCCGTAGCTGTTCTCTACCAGAGCAACACCCGATATCGAGCCGGCAGGCAAATCGACAATCTGGGAAAGCTGACCATTCTATCGCGCCTGGAATCCGCATGCAAGTGCTTTGTTGAAATATTGCGCATTCCCCCGGTGGCGCCTGTGGAAAACTAACCACGCCGCCGCCGCCCGGGCCCTTGGCCAGCCCACGAACCCGGCTCTTGCGGGCCAGCTCCCGGGCATTCAGCCGCGCCCCTGCTTCTTGCCGTAGTAGCCCCGTTCCCAGGCATCGTGGTTGACTTTGCCCCGGCGGATCTCGTCGGTAAACGGCGCCGCCATCAGCACCAGGCGGTTCAGCCACCTCACCGGCGCGCGGCACGGCCGCTCGAAATCCACGAACAGGACGGCGCGCACGCCATCGGTGTCGTTATGGACCTGGTGGGGATACAGATCGTCGAACACCACTGCCTGGCCCTCGCGCCAGCTGTAACGCTGGCCGCCGACCTCGATCCAGCACTGCTCGGCGGGGTCCGGCACGACCAGACCCAGATGCAGTCGCAGTACCCCGTTGTAGGGACCGGTGTGCAACGGAATGCGCTTGCCTGGCTCCAGGATCGAGAAAAAGGCGGTGCGCAGGCCGGGAATGTCGGCCAGCGCCCGAGCGGTGGCCGGACAGCGCCGCAGGTTGCGGTCCGACCGCAGGCCGTAGCCCATGAAGACGAAGGTCTTCCACTGATTGTCCGACGTGATCATGCCGACATCGGGGGAAATCTCGTGAAAAGACGGAAGATGATCGCGCTCTGAAAGGAGTTCCAGCAACTCGGCGCGGATGGCGGGGGTCTGCGCCTCCAGGGCCGAGACCCACGGAAACTGGCTGTTGTCGAAGATGGGATGGTCGCCTACCAGTGACGACAGAGCGATGCGATGGCGCAGCCAATCGATGAAGCGGAAAAAAATCCGGGAGTAGATGCTGGACGGATTCTTGTCGACGGGTTGCACGGTGGATATCGGGTCCGGACAGCCAATGGTGCCCTCATTGTGTCCACCCGCCCGTGGCGGCGCAAGGGTTGGAAAGCACGGATTGGCCCCAGTCCGCCGCGCGAAACTGGCCCTCCCCTTGTCGTACAAGCTGGTTTAGACTGGCACGGACACATTTCACGCCCCCACCCATTTCGCAAGGAACGACAGGCATGTATGAACAGTTGGCGCTGTATATCGACGGCGAATTCCTCGCCGGCGAGGGCAGGCGCACCCAGGACGTCATCAACCCGGCCACGCTCGAAGTGCTGGGCCAGCTGCCCCACGCCACCGAAGCCGACCTGGACCGCGCGCTCGCCGCGGCCCAGCGCGCCTTCGAGTCCTGGAAGAAATCTTCTCCCATGGACCGTTCCGCCATCCTGCGCAAGGTCGCCCAGCTGTCGCGCGAGCGCGCCAAGGAAATCGGCCGCAACATGACCCTGGACCAGGGCAAGCCGCTGGCCGAGGCCGTGGGTGAAGTCTCGTCCTGCGCCGAGCACGCCGACTGGCACGCCGAGGAATGCCGCCGCATCTACGGCCGCGTGATCCCGCCGCGCAACCCGGACGTGCGCCAGATCGTGGTGCGCGAGCCCATCGGCGTGTGCGCTGCCTTCACGCCCTGGAACTTCCCCTACAACCAGGCCATCCGCAAGATCGCCGCCGCGCTGGGCGCGGGCTGCACCGTGGTGCTCAAGGGTCCCGAGGATTCGCCGTCCGCCGTCATGGCGATCGCGCGCATGTTCCATGAGGCCGGCCTGCCCAAGGGCTGCCTGAACATCGTCTGGGGCGAACCCGCCAAGATCTCCGACTACCTGATCCGCTCGCCCATCGTGCGCAAGGTGTCCTTCACCGGCTCGGTGCCGGTGGGCAAGCAGCTGGCCGCGCTGGCCGGCGCGCACATGAAGCGCGTCACCATGGAACTGGGCGGCCACTCGCCGGTGCTGGTGTTCGACGACGCCGACATCGACCGCGCCGCCGAGATGCTGGCCAAGTTCAAGATCCGCAACGCAGGCCAGGTCTGCGTGTCGCCCACCCGCTTTTACGTGCAGAACGGCGCCTACGAGCAGTTCCTGGCGCGCTTCACCGACGTGCTGAAGAACGTCAAGGTCGGCGATGGCCTGGAAGCCGGCACCGACATGGGCCCGCTGGCGCACGAGCGCCGCGTGCCGGCCATGGCGGCCTTCGTCGAGGACGCCCAGAAGCACGGCGGCAAGGTCGTCGTGGGCGGCGGCGCGCTGGACCGCAAGGGCTTCTTCTTCGCCCCCACCGTGGTCACGGACCTGCCCGACAACGCCATGCTGATGACCGAGGAACCCTTCGGCCCGGTGGCGCCGGTGGTGCGCTTCAGCGACACCGACGAAGTGCTCAAGCGCGCCAACAGCCTGCCGTTCGGCCTGTCGTCCTACGTCTTCACCAATTCGCTGAAGACCGCCACCAAGGTCTCCAACGGCCTGGAAGCCGGCATGGTCAACATCAACCACTTCGGCAGCGCGCTGGCCGAGACGCCGTTCGGCGGCATCAAGGACAGCGGCATCGGCAGCGAAGGCGGCCTGGAAACCTTCGACGGCTACCTGGTCACGAAGTACATCACGCACATCTGAGCGTGTTCCGGCGCCAGCCGGAATGAGGCAACGGGCTCCTTCGGGAGCCCGTTAGCCTTGTGGCCCCGGCGTGCCGTAGCGGAACATGGCGGGCGCCCGCCCGTCGCGCGGCATGCCCTGCGATACGCACGGCGCGCCAAGCACCCGGTGCGACATGCGGCCGGCATGATCTGCGAGCGCCGGTGAGACAATTCCTCGGGGCCATTGCGTCTTGCGCCTGGCCCGTCACGGCGCCCTTGCGCGCCACTCCCTGCCCTCCTTCCGTCCCGACATCGCCCGCCTGCGACCACGCACGCGGGCTTTTTTGCGTCGCGGGCCGCGGACTCCTCCCGCCGCGACCTCCCAACCCGACCGCGTCCTCACGCGCGTCGGCACGGCGGACGGGCATGTTCCTTTCCCTCATCCGAACGAGGCTCTCATGCAGACCCGCACTTCCGTTCCTTTTACCTCCGTTCCCGCGCCCCGGGCCGCGTCCATGTTCTGGCAAACATGGACGTCCAACGTGGACGTCCGCCGCCAATGGGACAGGCTGGGCGTGGGCACGACGATCTTCCAATGGGTGGCCGTCAATGGCAGCTCCTTCATCCCCAATCCCTGGCTGCCGCTGCACGGCAGCCAGCTGGACCTTGCGGACATCGCCACCCGGCCCTGGGCGCGGCGCATGATCATCGGCACGCCGGGCCTGTCCGACGAGACCCAGGCCCGCGCCCGCATCCACGAACTGGCCGACCTGGCGCAGAAGTTTGGCACGCTGTCATACCCGTCCAACGCCGCCGGCTTCTACTTCCCGGTGGAGATCGATCCCACCTACACCGCCGCGCCCGCCGACTTCGGCGCCATCTGGTCGAAGCTGCCGCGCCCCCTGTACGTGTCGGTCTACTACGGCGCCGGCGTCGACGACGCGGCCGCCGCGCAATGGCTGGACTCATTCATCCCGCAGGACGTGACCATCCTGTTCCAGGACGGCGTGGACGCACACGGCGCGACGCCGCAGCAGGCGCTGGCCCGCTTCGACCTGATCCGCGCGCGACACCCGAAGACCGAAATGATCGCCGAGGCCTTCCGTCCGAATCCCACGCCCGGCGGCGCCTACTTCATTCCCGCCACGGCGGCCGAATACCAAGCGCAGCTGCAGGCCTATGCGCACCTGGATCCGGTGCACGTCTTCGACGGCCCCAACTACCTGGACGCAGCGCTGATCCAGCGCATCGGCGGCGTGGAGCCCGCCCTGCCGCCGACAGCGTTGAACGCGCGCGTCAACAGCTGGGGCGACGCGCGGCTGGACTGGCAACGCGCCAGCGCCGCGTCGGTGGCGGTGGCGAAATACCGCGTCGAGATCCTGGACGGCATGGGCGCGCAAGTGTTGCGCCGCTATGAGGTGCCCGGCGGTCAGGCCCACTGCTTCTACCCCGTCGACGATAGCGTGGCCGATTTCGGTTTCCCGCCCGCCTACCTGGCGTGGCGCGTGACCGAAGTGGCGGCCAACGGCTATGAAAGCGATCCCTCGGCCCTGTCCGCCGGCATGGCGGTACAGGACAACAGCTGGGCGCAGGCCGTGGTCGGCATGGCCGGCACGTCGTACACGGGCGGCTACTTCTCCGATCTGTCGGACCTGGGCAATCCCGGCACCACCGGCGTCGCGGGCCGCAAGTCCAGCGTCGCCGCCGCCACGCTGCGTCGCGCCATGGCGCAGGCGGCCGGCCTGCATATCGCGCAGATCCTGCCGGTGAACCTGACGGTCGGCGGCTCGCACCTGTCGCGCACCAGCGCGGACTTGCTGAACAGCACCAGCTACTGGTGGGACGACACGCAATCGGCGCCCGGCCCCAACCTGCTCGCCATCCAGCCGCGCATCGCGGCGCTGGGCGTGCCGCTCACGCACATGATGTGGTCGGGCGGCGTGGAGCCGGACACCATCTTCCAGTACCCGGCGCAGCGCGACGCCATCCTCGCGGCGGCCGCCACGGCGCTGACGGCAATCCACGCCACGGTGCGCGGCTACGGCGGCAACCCCCAGCTCAAGCTGTGGCTGCAACCGCATCTGCGCGCGTACTACGGGATTCCGCCGCGCGAAGGCACGGCGCTGCAATACAAGGCCGTGCGCGACGCGCTGGTGAACGTGGCGCGCGCCGATCCGGCGATATACGTGGGCACCTGGGTGCCGGGCGCGGCCTTCGCCTACGACTACTGGAACGAAATGCCGCAGATCGGCTGGGTGCACCCGGTGCCCTCGGCCTACCACGCGGCGGCCGAAGAAATGGGCCGGATGATGGCGCTGGACGGCGACCTGGCCGACGCGCCGCCGGCCTGGGCGACAATGGCGCCGCCGTCTGCCCCGACCGTGCAATGGCAGCCGTCGGAAGACGTGTCGGTCCGCTGGAATCCGCCGCAATCAGGCACCGGCTGGTTCCGCGTGCGCAACCTGCACCTGGGCACCGGCGCGGTCATCGACCAGCTGGACACGCCGTCGAGCCAGTACCTGTTCACGCGCGCCAAACAGGTCGCAACCTACGGCTACACGACAGCGGGCGTGTCGCTCGATGTCTGCGAGTTCGATCCGGCCAGCGGCGCCGAAGGACCGGTGCTGAGCATCACGCAGTACAAGTCCTAGTCGGGCGACTCCACCCGCAGGCCGGCGGCCTTCCATTCCGGGAAGCCGGCCTCCAGTCTGCGGGCCTGCATGCCGCGGGCCCGCAGCGCTGTCACCGCCTCGCTGGACAGCACGCAGTAAGGCCCGCGGCAATAGGCCACGATCTCGGCGTCGGCCGGCAGGTCGCCCAGGCGGCGCTCCAGTTCCTCGGCGGGGATGTTGAGCGCGCCGGGCAGGTGGCCGAGCGCGAATTCCTCGGCCGGGCGCACGTCCAGCAGCGTCACGCTCTCGGCCTTCAACATGCCGACCAGCTCGGTGATGGACACGCCGTCCAGCCGTTCCCGCTGGTGGATGCTGTCGGCGATGACCTCGCGCATTTCGGCGTGCTGATGCTCGGCGCAGGCGCCCAGGGCGGCCAGCAGCGCGGCGATGGGGCCATCGCCCAGCCGGTACAGCACGCGCTTGCCGTCGCGGCGCGTCTGCACCAGGCCGGCGCGACGCAGATGCTGCAGATGCTGGGACGTATTGGCGACGCTCAGTCCGGACAGTTCGGACAGCCGCTCCACGGCGCGCTCGCCCTGGGCCACGTGTTCCAGCAGGACCAGCCGGTGGGCATGGCCCAGGGTCTTGGCGATCTCGGCCAGCGCCTCGAAACGCTGGGCGGAAGAAGATGAAGAAGTTGCGGACGTGCTCATCCGGCCAACATACCATCGGCCCGATACACGATCAATCAAGGAATTGAATGTTCTGGCCAGGGCCGGCCCGTCAGGACCGGGCCCGCCAATCCCGCGGCGTCATGCCGAAACGGCGCTTGAACAGCCGGCTGAAGTGCGAGGGATGCGAAAACCCCGCCTGATATGCGAGCTCGGCGATGCTGCGATGGCGATGCAGCGGGTTGAGCAGCAGTTCGCGGCATCGTTCCAGCCGCTCCTCGAAGATGAAGGCCTCGGCCGACGTTCCGCCGGCACGCAGGATCCGGTGCAGGTACGCCACCGACAGGCCGCAGCCGTCGGCCACCCGCTGCGGCGACAGATCCGGATCGGCCAGATGCTGGCGCATGTAGGCCAGCGCCCGCTGCCGATGCGCCAGCGTCACGCTGCTGTCGGACGCCGAGGCCTGCGCCTGCCCGTCCTGCACCATGAACAGCGCGATCAGGTCGATCAGCCGCTCGCCCAATTCCGCGACTTCCCCGTCCGACCAGCCGTCCATGCCCTTGAACAGATGATCCATGTAGCTGGCCAGCATGGCGCCTCGCGGCGAACCGTCATCGATGCGCAGCTTGTGGAACGCGCCGATGCGGGAATCGCGCTGCGACAGCGCGCTGCGCGGAAACGACACGCTCAGGCTGCGATAACCAGCTGCCCCCAGCGCGGTGGCCTGGTAGGGCAGGCTCTGGTTCATCAGGTACACGCAACCCGGCTCGACCTGGAACTCCCTGCCCTGCTGCACCACCGCCAGCGGGCCGGACAGCGGCAGGCCGAAGGTGTAGAACTCCTGGTCCAGGCGCGACACATTGCCGGCGGTGCGCTCCAGCTGTTGGCCCTGGTAATGCAGGTCGTTGAACTGCAGGCTGGCGCGGCGCGCGTAGCGCACATGGCCGGCGAACTGCGCCGGCTTGCCGTGGTGCACCTCGAACGGGCCAAAGGCGTCGGCCAGCGCCTCGCGCCAGCGGTCGTAGCGTTCGGCGCCGGCATCGGCCGAAATGGCGAATTCCGTGTCCGGCATGGCGCGGTCTCCTTACCCGGAAAATGGCGCAAATTGATCTTGCGTCTACATATTCTTGATCCACCCTGCTGCGGGGCGGCGGACGCATTGTGGACGCGCCTGGCGCAAGTCTATAGTCAGCCGGATAAGCACACAACAACCTGGAACATCCGGGAGGAGACCATGACCCAAGCGACCGCACAGGCCGCCCGTCATACGCCGGCTTCGCGCTACCTGCGCTGCGAGGGCCGGGAACTGCATTATGTGGAATGGGGCGCGCCCGACGCGCCGCCCGTCATCATGTGGCACGGCCTGGCCCGCACCGGGCGCGACTTCGACGAGCTGGCGCAGGCGCTGGCCGACGACTATCGCATCATCTGTCCCGATGCCATCGGCCGCGGCCTGTCGCAGTGGAGCCCGGACCCCGTCGCCGAATACCGCCTGGACTTCTACGCCCGGCTGGCGGGCGCGCTGGCCGACGGGCTGGGCCTGGCGCGCCTGCGCTGGGTCGGCACGTCCATGGGCGGCGCCACCGGCATGCACGCGGCCGCCACCACGCTGCGCGACCGCATCTCGCACCTGGTGGTGAACGACATCGGCCCCACGCTGCCGCAGCCCGCGATCGACCGCATCCTGGCCTACGCCGGCCAGCCGCCGGCGTTCGATACCGTGACCGAACTCGAAACCTGGCTGCGCGCCGCCTACAAGCCCTACGGCTGGCAAAGCGACGAACAGTGGCGCCGCATGGCCGAGACCTCGGTACGGCGCCTGCCCGACGGCCGCGTCACCGCGCACTACGACCCGGCCATCGTCGGCCAGTTCAGCCACCACCCCGGCGACTACGAACGCTGGGAGGGCTATGACAGCCTGCGCATGCCGCTGCTGCTGCTGCGCGGCGCCGATTCCGACCTGCTGCTGCCCGACGTGGCGCATGCGATGACCCAGCGCGGACCGCGCGCGCAGCGCATCGACTTCCCCGACTGCGGCCACGCCCCGGCGCTGAACATCGCGCCGCAGATCAACGCCGTCAGGCAATTCCTGGCTCAACCGGATCACGCGGCGGCGACCGCCCCCGCGCATTAGGAGACAACCATGATGAAACGCGTATTGCTGGCCGCGATGGCCGGCCTGTGCATGCAATCGGCCGCCATGGCCAAGGACTTCGTCGTGGCCCACGTCTACGACAAGACCGGCCCGCTCGAAGCCTATGCCAAGCAGACCCAGAACGGCCTGATGCTGGGCCTGGAGTACGCCACGCAAGGCACGATGACGGTGGCCGGCCGCAAGATCCGCGTCATCGAGAAGGACAACCAGGGCAAGCCCGACGTGGCGCGCGCGCAGCTGGCCTCGGCCTATGCCGACGACAACGCCGACATCGCCGTCGGCCCCACGTCCTCGGGCGTGGCGCTGGCCATGCTGCCCATCGCCGAGGAATACGAGAAGATCCTGCTGGTCGAACCCGCCGTGGCGGATTCGATCACCGGCGACAAGTGGAACAAGTACATCTTCCGCACCGGCCGCAATTCCTCGCAGGACGCCATCGCCAACGCCGTGGCCTTCGACCAGGAAGGCACGTCGATCGCCATGCTGGCGCAGGACTATGCCTTCGGCCGCGACGGCGTGAAGGCTTTCAAGGGCGCCCTGAAGCACGCCAAGATCGTGCACGAGGAATACCTGCCGGCCAACGCCACAGACTTCACCGCCGGCGCGCAGCGCCTGTTCGACGCACTCAAGGACAAGCCGGGCCGCAAGATCATCTTCATCCTCTGGGCCGGCGCGGGCAACCCGTTCAAGATCGCCGACCTGGACCCGAAGCGCTACGGCATCGAGATCGCCACCGGCGGCAACACGCTGGCCGCCATGACGCCGCTGAAGTCGCTGGCCGGCATGGAAGGCGCCACCTATTACTACTACGGCATCCCCAAGAATCCGGTCAACGACTGGCTGGTCACCGAGCACCAGAAGCGCTTCGGCCAGCCGCCGGACTTCTTCACCGCGGGCGGCATGTCGGCCGGCATCGCCATCGTGCAGGCGCTGAACAAGACGCAGGGCAAGTCCGACACCGACGCGCTGATCAAGGCCATGGAAGGCATGAGCTTCGACACGCCCAAGGGCAAGATGACGTTCCGCCCGCAGGACCACCAGGCCATGCAGTCGATGTACCACTTCCGCATCAAGAACGACGCCTCGGTGCCCTGGGCCGTGCAGGACCTGGTGCGCGAGATCACGCCCGACCAGATGGACGTGCCCGTCCAGAACAAGCGCTAGCGCGTCGCCACTCATGCTCGAAACCCAAGCGCTCACGATCCGTTTCGGCGGGCACGTAGCCGTCGACAGTGTCAGTTGCGGCTTCGCGCCCGGCACCTTGACGGCCATCGTCGGCCCCAACGGCGCGGGCAAGACCACGTACTTCAACCTGATCTCCGGCCAGTTGCGCGCCAGCGCCGGCTCGGTGCGGCTGAACGGCCGCGACCTGACCGGACTGTCCGCGCCGGCCCGCATGCATGCGGGCCTGGGCCGGGCCTTCCAGCTGACGCAGCTGTTCCCGCGCCTGAGCGTGCACGAGAACGTGCGGCTGGCGCTGCAATCGCGCCAGCAGGGCCTGGGCTGGCGCCAGATCCGCTTCTGGCGCACCTGGGACGACGACCGCGCCCTGATCGCGCGCGCCGATGAATTGCTCGAGCGCACCCGGCTGTCCGCCCGGCGCGACCACATCGCCGCCGACCTGCCGCATGGCGACCAGCGCAAGCTGGAGATCGCCATGCTGATCGCGCTGGAACCGCAGGTGTTCATGTTCGACGAGCCCACCGCCGGCATGAGCGTGGACGACGTGCCGGTGGTGCTGGACCTGATCCGCGAGATCAAGACCGACCGCAGCAAGACCATCCTGCTGGTGGAGCACAAGATGGACGTGGTGCGTGAACTGGCCGACCGCATCGTGGTGCTGCACAACGGCCGGCTGATGGCCGATGGCGAGCCCGCCGAAGTCATCGCCTCGCCCATCGTGCAACAGGCCTACCTGGGCGTGGCCCCGACGGAGAAGACGGCATGAGCGCGATAGCGCGCGGCGCGGGCGCCGCCCCAGGCACGCATACGCCGGCGGGCGAGACTCGTCCGCTGCTCGAATTGAAAGACGTGCACACGCACATCGGCGCGTACCACATCCTGCACGGCGTGGACCTGACGGTGCCCGCCGGCCAAGTGACCATGCTGCTGGGCCGCAACGGCGCCGGCAAGACCACCACGCTGCGCACCATCATGGGCCTGTGGAAAGCCTCGCAGGGCAATCTGCGCTTCGACGGCGAGGCCGCCGGCGGACCCGGCGTGCGCGTGTCACCGCCCGACATGGCGCGCCGCGGCGTCGCCTACGTACCCGAGAACATGGGCATCTTCGCCGACCTGTCGGTGAAGGAGAACATCCTGCTGGCCGCGCGCGGCGCCGCCAACGCCAGCCAGCTCGACACCGCGCGGCTGGAATGGATCTTCGGATTCTTCCCCGCGCTGCGCAAGTTCTGGCTGCATCCGGCCGGCAAGCTTTCAGGCGGGCAGAAGCAGATGCTGGCGGTCGCGCGCGCCATCATCGAACCGCGCCGGCTGCTGCTGATCGACGAGCCCAGCAAGGGCCTGGCGCCGGCCATCGTGCAGAACATGATCGACGCCTTCATCGAGCTCAAGCAGGCGGCAACCACTATCCTGCTGGTCGAGCAGAACTTCAATTTCGCGCGCCAGGTCGGCGACCGCGTGGCCGTCATGGACGACGGCCGCGTGGTGCACGCCGGCGGCATGGCGCAGCTGGCCGAAGACGAGGCGCTGCAGACGCGCCTGCTCGGCCTTTCCCTGGGAAGCCACCAATGAGTACCCTGGACGCCGACGCTCCGCTGCCGCAGGTCCGCGCCGATCTGCGCCCCGTGCTGCTGGTGCTGGCGCTGGCCGCCATCGCCCTGCCGCTGGTGGGCTCCTTCTCGACCTGGCTCACGCTGACCTTCGCCGGCCTGGCGATGGGCATGATCATCTTCATCGTGGCCTCGGGCATGACGCTGGTGTTCGGCCTGATGGACGTGCTGAACTTCGGCCATGGCCTGTTCATCGCCATTGGCGCCTACCTGGCGGCCACCGTGCTGGGCGCCATGGGCGACTGGACCCAGTCCGGCAGCCTGTGGATGAACCTGGCCGCCGTGCTGCCGGCCATGATCGTGGGCATGCTGGTGGCCGGCGCCGTGGGCCTGGCCTTCGAGCGCGTCATCGTGCGGCCGGTCTATGGCCAGCACCTGAAGCAGATCCTGATCACCATGGGCGGCATGATCATCGGCGAAGAGCTGATCAAGATGATCTGGGGCCCGCAGACCATTTCGCTGCCGCTGCCGGAAGCGCTGCGCGGCGCGGTGCTGCTGGGCGATGCCGCCATCGAGAAGTTTCGCATCGTGGCGCTGGTCGGCGGCCTGGCGGTGCTGGGCGGCATGCTGTGGCTGCTCAACCGCACCAAGCTGGGCCTGCTGATCCGCGCCGGCGTGGAAGACCGCGAGATGGTCGAAAGCCTGGGCTACCGCATCCGCCATCTGTTCGTCGGCGTGTTCGTGGCCGGCTCGATGCTGGCCGGACTGGGCGGCGCGCTGTGGGGGCTGTACCAGCAGTCGGTGGTGCCGCAGCTGGGCGCGCAGGTCAACGTGCTGATCTTCATCGTCATCATGATCGGCGGGCTGGGATCGACGGTGGGCTGCCTGATCGGCGCGCTGCTGGTCGGCCTGATGGCCAACTACACGGGCTTTCTGATGCCCAAGGCCGCGCTCTTCTCGAACATCGCGCTCATGGTCGCCATTCTGCTGTGGCGCCCGCAAGGCGTCTACCCCGTCGCCAACCGCTAGGACCCGCCTCATGTCCCTACGTCTGCTTTCCGGCGATCCTCCGCGCAGCATGGTGCTGGGCGCGCTGCTGATCGCGGTGGCGCTGCTGCTGCTTGCCGCGCCGTTCCTGTTCCCCGGACCGAAGTCGCTCGCGGTCGCGGCCAAGATCCTGGTGTTCATCGTGCTGGTGGCCAGCTACGACCTGCTGCTGGGCTATACCGGCATCGTCAGCTTCGCGCACACCATGTTCTTCGGCATCGGCGCCTATGGCGTGGCCATCGCCAGCGTGCGGCTGGAACCGGGCTGGACCGCGGTGCTGGCCGGCGCCGCCGGCGGCCTGGCGGTGTCGCTGGCCTTTGCGTTGCTGATCGGGCTGGCAAGCCTGCGCGTGCGCGCCATCTTCTACGCCATGATCACGCTGGCCGTGGCCGCCGCCTTCCAGACGCTGGTATCGCAGCTGTCGGATCTGACGGGCGGCGAGGACGGGCTGAACTTCAAGGTGCCGCAGATGCTGCGCCCCGCTTTCCGTCCCTTGTCCGAACCGCTGTTCGGCGTGACGGTGGACGGACGCATCATCACCTACTACCTGATCGCCGCGGTCGCCGTCGTGCTGTTCCTGCTGCTGCTGCGCATCGTCAATTCGCCGTTCGGCCGCGTGCTGCAGGCCATCCGCGAAAATCCGTTCCGCGCCGAGGCCATCGGCTACCGCACGGTGCTGTACCGCAGCCTGTCCAACCTGCTGGCGGCCGCCTTCGCCACACTGGCCGGCGCGCTCTACGCGCTCTGGCTGCGCTACAACGGGCCGGACACCTCGCTGTCGTTCGAGATCATGCTGAACATCCTGCTGATGCTGGTGATCGGCGGCATGGGCACCATGTACGGCGCGGTGATCGGCGCGAGCCTGTTCGTGTTCGCGCAAAGCTATCTGCAGGACGGCCTGCACCTGATCCACGAAACCGTGGCGGGCGTGGCGCCGCTGGCGCTGCTGTTCGAGCCTGACCGCTGGCTGCTGTGGCTGGGCATCCTGTTCGTGGTGTCGGTGTATTACTTTCCGACGGGGATCGCGGGACGGCTCAGGGAACTGGCGAAACGGCGATAAGCCGGCGCGCCTGCCGCGCCGGCGCCCGGGTGGCTACGGTTCCCGGGTGGCTACGGTTCCCGGGTGGCTACGGTTCCCGGGCTCAGGCAAAAGCTGCTGCTGCGCGCTTTCGCCTGGCCATCCACGGCCTCGCGGCGCGTGTTATTTCACGCGGCTTCGGACATCGTCCACGCTGCGCTTTACGTCATCCACGCGCCGTTGCAGGTCGTCGATCTTGCGGCTGCTGGAATCCGCGTTGCTGTTCAACTGCGACACGCTGCGCGACAGTTTCTCCAGCTCGTTCTTCTGGCTGTCCGCGTTGCGGGTCAGCTTGTCCAGGTCGTTGCGCTGGCCGTCGCTGCTGCGGCCGCCGTCGCCCTGCTTGCGCTCCAGCGCCGACAGTTTCTGCGTCTGTTCTTCCAGCTTGCGGCTCAGGTCTTCGTTCCTGCGCCGCAGTTCCGCCAAGGCATCGGCCTGCTCGTTCAGGCGGCGAACCAGCTTGTCGACCTCCATGCCGGTACGCACCTCGCCATCGCTGCCGATGATAATCAGGCTATCGCTGAACGGCCGTTGCACGGAGAAGTTCTTCAACGGCACGCCGTTGAGGTCCGCTCGCGCCATCGGCGCCGCCAAGCCCATCATCACCGGAACCAGGCCGCAAGCGGCCACGAATTTGCCCACAGATCCACGCATGTTTCACGCTCCTGCCGACTGAAGTCCGGGCACGCGGAATGCGTGCCCGCGAGAGTTGTAACAGGCGGGATCGAGGCCGGGAATACCCTGATTCCGGACAGTTGCTACGCTGGGTTTCAGAGTTGGTGTGTGCGCCGAAGGCGGCCCCTCAACGCGACGGCGTGCTCAAGGTATTGGCATTGCGCAGCATGCCGTCCACCTTGCGCTGCATGGCATCGACCTGGCGCCGCGCATCCATCGTGCCGTCCAGGCGCGAGCCGGCCGGCGCGGGGGCCAGCTTCGGCATGGACGGCGGCGGCTGATCGGCCGAACTCCGGCCCAGCGGGATCGTGCCTGCCGGCGCTGCGCGCGGACCCGGCGTCTGATTGAACAAGCGTTCCAATGCCTGCAAGCGCATGCGTTGTTCGTCGACGGCGCGGTCCTGTCCGGCGAGCGCCAGCTCGTCCTCGTCTTGCGTGCCAAAAATGGCGGCATGGTCACGTGAGTCTGCGGGAAACTGCACGCGCGGGTCGGGGCCGGCGGTCAGGGCATTGTTGCCCCGCTTGTCGATGGGCATCGGCACATCGCCAGGCGATGCGACGGACCTATCCGCGCCAGTTTGAGCACCAGGATTTGCGACGCCGGCCTTGGCAGCCGGTCCGGCCAGCCCCTGTTCCGCCACCGGCATCGCTGGCGTGGGCGCCGCGCCCACGGGCTCCGCGGGCAGCGACTGCGCCGCGGATATCGTCCAGGCTGCCGTGCATGCAAACACGCTCATGCCGCACGCCGCGCGTGTGATCCGCTTGAAGCCTGAAAAACGGCGGCCCATGTCTTTGCCCTGCTCCACATTGCCTGATTGCGCGCGTCGCAACGGACGCGCCGGACGAAAAAAAACGGCAAGGGTTTGATCCCTTGCCGTTTTATATCAGAACGGCATGCCGTCCCGATGCACTGCTACTTAGATGATACGCGCGGCTTCAACCAGACGCACCACACGCCACGACTTCGAGCGCGAGATGGGACGGCCTTCAGCGATTTCGACGGTATCGCCTTCGTTGTACTGGTTCGACTCATCGTGCGCCTTGTACTTCGCGGAGCGCATGATGATCTTGCCGAAGATGGGGTGCTTGACGCGGCGCTCAACGAGCACGACGACAGTCTTGTCCATCTTGTTGCTGACGACCTTGCCAACCAGCGTGCGCTGGCGCTTGGCCACTTGGGTGTTTTGAGTTTCGCTCATCTTTATTTCCCTGCCTTCTCGGTCAGCAAGGTACGCACGCGCGCGATGTCGCGGCGCACGTTACGCAGCTGGCTGGTGTTGGCAAGCTGCTGCGTGGCCTTCTGCATACGCAGACCGAATTGTGCCTTCAGCAGGCTTTCGAGCTCTTTGCCGAGCTCGGCGGCGTCTTTCGAACGGAGTTCGCTGGCTTTCATGTCTTAGTACTCCTTAAGCACCGATATGACGCGCGACGAACGTGGTCGAAATCGGCAGCTTGGCAGCGGCCAGGCGGAAAGCTTCACGCGCGAGCTCTTCGCTAACCCCTTCCATTTCGTAGAGCACCTTGCCGGGCTGAATTTCGGCGACCCAGTACTCCGGGTTGCCCTTACCGTTACCCATACGGACTTCGGCAGGCTTCTGCGAGATCGGCTTGTCCGGGAAAATCCGGATCCAGATGCGGCCGCCACGCTTGATGTGACGGTTGATGGCACGACGAGCGGCTTCGATCTGGCGGGCGGTCAGACGGCCACGGCCGGTGGCCTTCAGACCGAATTCGCCGAACGACACGTGGGTGCCGCGAGTCGCCAGACCGGTGTTGCGGCCCTTTTGCTCTTTGCGATACTTTCTGCGAGAGGGTTGCAGCATGGTTATTCTCCTTCAGGAGCCGGAGCCGCGTCCGCCTTGCGGGGACCACGGCCACGACCACCCGGACGACCGGTGCGAGCACCTTCCGGACGATCGCCACGCGGAGCGCGGCGCGGACGGCGTTCTTCTTCACGCGGGGCGGCGGTTTCCGGCGGCAGTTCGCCGTTGGCCAGCATGTCGCCCTTGTAGACCCAGACCTTGATGCCGATCACACCATAGGTGGTGTGGGCTTCGGAGGTGCCGTAGTCGATGTTCGCCTTCAGCGTGTGCAGCGGCACACGGCCTTCGCGATACCACTCGGTGCGAGCGATTTCGATGCCGTTCAGACGGCCCGACGACATGATCTTGATGCCCTGGGCACCCAGACGCATGGCGTTCTGCATCGCACGCTTCATGGCGCGACGGAACATGATGCGCTTTTCGAGCTGTTGCGAGATCGAATCGGCGATCAGTTGAGCATCGGTTTCCGGCTTGCGGATTTCTTCGATGTTCACGTGCACCGGCACGCCCATCAGGCGTTGCAGATCAGCCTTCAGGCTTTCGATGTCTTCGCCGCGCTTGCCGATCACCACGCCCGGACGAGCCGAGTAGACGGTGATGCGGGCATTCTTGGCGGGACGCTCGATGATCACGCGACCAACGGAGGCGCTCTTGAGCTTCTTCTTCAGGTACTCGCGGACGCGAATGTCTTCGGCCAGCATGGCGCCGAAGGCCTTGTCGTCGGCGAACCAACGCGAGGACCAGTTACGGGTGACCGCGAGACGGAACCCAGTGGGGTGAATTTTCTGACCCATCGTGACTCCTTAAGCTCCGACCTTGACCGTGATGTGGCAGGTCTGCTTCTCGATACGGTTGCCGCGGCCCTTGGCGCGAGCGGAGAAGCGCTTCATCGACTGAGCCTTGTCCACGAAAATCGTGGTGACCTTCAGTTCGTCGATATCGGCGCCGTCGTTGTGCTCGGCGTTGGCGATGGCGGACTCGACAGCCTTCTTCAGGATGGCGGCGGCCTTCTTCGGCGAGAAGGTGAGGATTTCCAGCGCACGGCCGACCTTCTGGCCGCGGATCAGGTCCGCAACCAGGCGAGTCTTTTGTGCGGAGATGTGAACCCCACGGATAATGGCAGTAGTTTCCATCGCTTACCTCTTCGCCTTCTTGTCCGCGGCGTGACCCTTGAACGTACGGGTCAGCGCGAACTCGCCCAGCTTGTGACCGACCATGTTCTCGTTGATGTAAACGGGAACATGCTGCTTGCCGTTGTGCACAGCGATCGTCAGACCGATGAACTCGGGCAGGATCGTGGAACGGCGCGACCAGGTCTTGATCGGCTTCTTGTCTTTGCCCGCGACGGCCGTGTCCACCTTTTTGATCAGGTGAGCGTCGACAAACGGGCCTTTCTTGATCGAACGTGACATAGTGTTCGCCTCTTACTTGCGCTTGCGCCGTTGGACGATCATATTGTTCGTCCGCTTGTTGCGACGGGTCTTGAAACCCTTCGCCGGAGTGCCCCACGGGCTGACCGGCTCGCGTGCTTCACCGGTACGGCCTTCGCCGCCACCGTGCGGGTGATCGACCGGGTTCATGGCCACGCCACGAACCGTCGGGCGGACACCGCGCCAACGCATTGCACCGGCCTTGCCGATCTGGCGCAGGCTGTGTTCTTCGTTACCGACTTCACCGATGGTGGCGCGGCACTCGATGTGCACGCGGCGCACTTCACCCGAGCGCAGACGAACCTGGGCGTACGTGCCTTCGCGGGCCAGCAGGACGGCGGAAGCGCCGGCCGAACGGACCATCTGAGCACCCTTGCCGGGGATCATTTCCACGCAGTGGATGGTGGTACCCACCGGGATGTTGCGGATCGGCAGCGTGTTGCCGGCGCGGATCGGGGCTTCGATGCCCGAGACCAGCGTGGCGCCCACTTCCAGGCCACGGGGAGCGATGATGTAACGACGCTCGCCGTCGGCGTAGCACAGCAGAGCGATGTGCGCCGTACGGTTCGGGTCATATTCCAGACGCTCGACCTTTGCCGGGATGCCATCCTTGTCGCGACGGAAGTCGACGACACGGTAGTGTTGCTTGTGACCACCGCCACGATGACGGACGGTGATGTGGCCGTTGTTGTTACGGCCCGAGCCACGGGTCTTCTTTTCGAGCAGCGGCGCGTAGGGCTCGCCCTTGTGCAGGTTCGGGCTGACAACCTTCACCATGCCACGGCGGCCAGCCGAAGTCGGCTTAACTTTTACGAGGGCCATTTACTTCACCTCCGCAAAGTCGATTTCCTGGCCGTCCTTGAGCGAGACGTAGGCCTTGCGCTCATTGCGACGGCGGCCGACGAAACGGCCAAAGCGCTTGACTTTGCCCTTACGGTTGAGGACCTGCACGGACTCGACCTGCACCTTGAAGAGCAGTTCGACGGCAGCCTTGATTTCCGGCTTGGTAGCGTCAGCCACGACACGGAAAGCGACTTGCTGATTCTTCTCAGCGACGAACGTGGCCTTTTCGGTCACGATCGGAGCCAGAATGACTTGCATCAAGCGTTCAGCGTTCATCCCAGCATCTCCTCGAGTTGAGCGATGGCCGGCTTGGTGATCAGCACTTTCTTGTAGTGGACCAGCGACAACGGATCGGCGTAACGGGGCTCGACCACGGCAACGTGCGGCAGGTTGCGGGTGGCGAGGTAAACATTTTCATCGACGTTGTCGGTGATGATCAGCACCGAATCCAGGCCCAGGCTCTTCAGCTTGGCGGCAGCCAGCTTGGTCTTGGGGGATTCGAGGTCGAACGATTCGACGACGGCGATGCGGTCTTCGCGGGCCAGCTGCGACAGGATCGAGCGGATACCGGCGCGGTACATCTTCTTGTTGACCTTCTGGCTGAAGTTTTCTTCAGGCGAGTTCGGGAAGATGCGACCACCACCACGCCACAGCGGCGACGAGGTCATACCGGCGCGAGCGCGGCCGGTACCCTTCTGGCGCCAGGGCTTCTTGGTGGTGTGCTTGACTTCGGAACGGTCCTTCTGGGCGCGGTTACCGGCACGGGCGTTGGCTTGGAAAGCCACGACGACCTGGTGAATCAGCGCTTCGTTGAAGTCACGACCGAAAATCGTGTCGGGCGCGCTGAACGTAGCGGCAGCCTGACCTTGTTCGTTCAGGAGCTTGAGATCCATTTACTTACGCTCCCTTCTTGGCCGGGGCCTTGATGGCCGGGCGCACGACGATATCGGAGCCAGCGTGGCCGGGGACGGCGCCCTTGACCAGCAGCAGGCCGCGCTCGGCGTCAACGCGAACGACGTCCAGGTTCTGGACGGTGCGGGTGACGTCGCCCAGGTGACCAGCCATGCGCTTACCCGGGAAAATACGGCCCGGATCTTGAGCTTGACCGATCGAGCCCGGCACGCGGTGCGAACGGGAGTTACCGTGCGACGCGCGTTGCGAACCGAAGTTGTGGCGCTTGATGGTACCGGCGAAACCCTTACCGATGGTGGTGCCCGTCACGTCGACCTGTTGGCCGGCTTCGAACACGGATTCCACGGCGATGACGGCGCCAGCCGCGAATTCAGCGGCGCGGGCGGGGTCGAGGCGGAACTCTTTCAGGATGCTGCCGGCTTCAGTGCCGGCCTTGGCGTAGTGGCCCGTTTGCGGCTGAGCCACACGCGAGGCACGACGGGTGCCATAAGCCACCTGGATCGCGGCGTAGCCGTCGGTTTCCAGCGACTTAACCTGGGTCACACGGTTGTTCGACACGTCCAGCACGGTCACCGGGATGGATTCACCTTCCTCGGTAAAAATGCGGGTCATGCCGACCTTGCGACCCACCAGACCCAGCCGGTGAGCGGCGGGCGTGGGTGTCGAATTCGACATCGTTTTCTCCATTCCCGACTGCGATTGGTCGGGGCTAATCGGGCAAAAGGTAACGGCCTTTGCCCTACGACTATGTGCAACCTGATCCGGGCTTTCCGGGCGTTTCCCTTGCGGGTTTCCTTGCGGATTCCAGCAAAAGGCCGGCAACGCAAAGCGTCAGACCATAGTTAGACTTGCCACAAAATGGCAAGCTTGGCATATTAGCATGTTTTTTTCAGGCAACACAAGCACTTAGCGCGTTTTCCGTGTCTGGCGCGCGACGCGGAGCGGACGGACCGACGCAGGGCATGCATGGCGGCGCTCCGAGGAATCGCCACCTTTCATCCTGATCAATTGCTGACCAGCGCCTTCCCGGCAAAGTAAGTGCCTGCTAACAACCGTGCCCTGCCCCCGGTCGCCGCGACGGCGTCCAGACCGGCGCCCAAAACAAAATGGCCGCAGTCCCGAAGGATTGCGGCCATTTTTCACAGGTCGGCGGGCGAAGGTCGCCAACCTGCCACGCCTACTTACTGCAGCGCGATTTCGACGTCGACGCCCGCCGGCAGGTCCAGACGCATCAGGGCGTCAACGGTCTTGTCGGTGGGATCAACGATGTCCATCAAGCGCTGGTGCGTGCGGATTTCGAACTGGTCGCGCGACGTCTTGTTGACGTGCGGCGAACGCAGCACGTCATAGCGACGGATGCGCGTGGGCAGCGGCACCGGACCACGGACGACGGCGCCCGTGCGCTTGGCGGTATCAACGATTTCGGCGGCCGATTGATCGATCAGCTTGTAATCGAAGGCTTTCAAGCGGATGCGGATCTTCTGGTTTTTCATGGCGTTTCCTAAAGAACGAGTTGCGAGGGCGCGGTGCGCCCCCGCTGGGTAGGTGCTGCTTGCGATCCG
>NZ_JBICCO010000078.1:0-32135 GCF_043119405.1 Achromobacter sp. 413638 | reverse complement strand
CCCCCCCCCCCCCCCCCCCCCCCCCCCCCCCCGCCCCCGCCCCCCCCCCCCCCCCCCCCCCCACCCCCCCATAGCGGCGCCAGCGCGTTTTCCACGCGCGCGAACGGCCAGGCATCGGAACCGTCGAAAACGGACAGGCAGGCGTCCAGGAATGCGCGCGACGCAACCTCGGCCAGGGGTGCGATGCCGTCCATCAGCGCCGTGCCGCGCACGCCAGTCAGCCGCGCCAGGTCTTCCGGACGAAACGCCACCGACAAGGCATGCACCGGCCCGGGCGACCAGCTCGCGCGCGGCCGGCGCTGCGGTCCCGCCAAGGTCAGGCGCGGCAAGGGCGCGGACAGCGCCGGCTCGCCCGTCACCGTCCCAACCATCTGGACCGGGTACAGCGCGCCCTCGAAGATCCAGGACACCACCGCCAGCGGCGTTGCCGGGTAGTAGTTGAAACGCTCGGCATCGGAGAGCGCCAGCGCGCGCGTGTCGCGCTCCACGGCGGCGAACACGCCGGAGGCCGGCGCGCGACGCGGCAACAGCAGGCGGGATGAGGATGAGCAGGACATGGCGCGTGTCGGAACGAGTGAAGAAAAGGGCTGTGCATACGCCTGACGCAAGCGCCCGGACGGCGCGTGCCGGACGCCGCCGCGCGCGTCGTTTCCGTTCTATACCCGGACCCGGGCCAGGAACAGAATCGGCGTCATGCGCGGCTGCGCCACGGCACTGTACTGCGGCGCCGGCGTTCCCGCCAGAATCCCGCAACCGCAAGACACGCATCACGGAGTTCACATGCCCATCAAGCACGTCGCCATCGTCGGCGCCGGCATCGGCGGCCTGGCCGCCGCGCTCGCCATCCGCCAGGCCGGCCTGAGCGTTTCAGTCTATGACCAGGCCTCCCGACTGGAGCCGCTGGGCGCCAGCCTCACCCTCTGGCCCAACGCCATGCGCTGCCTGCGCGCGCTGGGCGTGGCCGAACCCCTGCTGCGCGCGGGCGCGCGGATTCTGTCCACCGAGGCGCGCTCGCTGCGTGGCGACATGCTGGCCTGCGTGCCCATGCAACGCTTCTACGACGAAGCCGGCGAGCCGGGCATCTGCGTCACGCGCGCCGACGTACAGCGCGTGCTGCTCGACGCGCTGGGCGCGGAACACGTGACCTTGAGCCGCCGGCTGGAATCGCTGAGCCAGGACGCAGGCGGCGTGGCATTGCGTTTTCGCGACGGCGCCGAGGCGCGGGCCGATCTGCTGATCGGCGCCGACGGCCTGCGCTCCACCGTGAGACGCCTGCTGTTCGACGACGGCCCGCCGCGCTACGCGGGCTATGGCGCCTGGCTGGGCCTGAGCGACACCGACCATCCCCGCCTGTCGCGCGAAAGCGCCGTCGAGATCTATGGCGCCGGCGAACGCCTGGGCGTGATCGACTCGGGCGACGGCCTGTACTACTGGTATTTCATCGAGAACCGCGCGCAGCCGGTCGATGGCGTGGTCCATTGCACCGCCGGCAGCCTGCTGCCCCGGCTGGCGGACTGGCCGGACTATGCGCGCCAGCTGGCCACGTCGACGCGCGCCCGCAGCCTGCAATACCTGTCGTTCTTTCACCGGCCGGCCCGCCGCGGCCCCTGGGGCCGGGACCGCGCGCTGCTGCTGGGCGACGCCATCCATCCCTACCTGCCCAACCTGGGGCAAGGCGCCTGCCAGGCCATCGAGGACGCGCATGTGCTGGGCATCATGCTGGCGCAAGGGCTGGAGGATCAGCCCTTGCTGACCCGCTATCAGTCCGCGCGGGCGCGCCGCACGGCCATGCTGGGACGCGATTCGGTCAGGCTGGGACGTTTCGCCCAGGCCGGCGGTCCCACATCGAGCCGCCTGCGCGACCTGGCGCTGCGCAGCGTGCCCGATTGGGTGCACGCGCGGCGGACACGGCAACAGTTCGGCATAGACGAAACGCACCAGCCTTGATCACCGCAAGCCCGGGATGTCCGGATCACAAAACCGGACATCGACACCGCACCCCGGCGCACCCGCGCTCAATCGCGCGCCCTGAGCCACTGCCCCACCACGTCCAGCACCACGCGGCTTTGCTCGCGGTGCGGTACGTGGCCGCAGTTCTCCAGCAGCAGATGACGGCCGCCCGTCAGCGCGGCGATGCGCTCGGGGTGCGCGGGCGAGCCATACTCGTCCACTTCACCATGCAGCGCCAGCACCGGGCAACGCACCTGACGCAATGCCTCGTCCAGGGTCCAGTCGGTGAATGCTGGCGAGAGCCAGTTGTCGACCCAGGCGCTCAGCACCCAGGCGGCTTTTTCGCCGTGGTATTTCTTCAGCCGGTCGAGCTGGCCGGGCTCGGCGAAGCCGCGCTTGGCGTCGGCCACGCCGGCGACCGTGCGGTCCTCGGCGAAGGCCTGCGCCGATTCGGTGATCAGCGCGCGGCAATCCGAGGCATGGCGCGCGGCGACATTGACGGCCATGCCGCCGCCCACGCTGTGGCCGAACGCGACAAAGGGACCGATGTCCAACGCGTCGCGCAGGCGGGCGAAATCACCGTCCGCTTCCTCTTCGATGAACCCCCGGACCAGCGTGGCGGGATTAGGGTCCGACAAGCCGAAGCCCAGCCGGTCGTAGGCGATGACCGCGCGGCCGGTTTCACTGGCCAGCTGTTCGGGAAAATCGCGCCACAGCGCCACGCAACCCAGCGAGTCATGGAACAGCACGACGGGCGCGCCGGCCGCGCCGGCCGGATCCCAGCGCCGCGCGTAAAGGCGGCCCTTGGCGGTATCCACGTGAACATCCTGGCTGGCGATGACAGACATGTAGCGATTCCTGTACCTGCGCGCGGACCTCCCGCGCGCCATGGCCGGATTATAGGAAACGGTGGATCGCCTAGGCGACGCGCCCCTGGGCATGCCGGCCGCCGCGCGGCCACAGCAGCGCCGCGATGGCCGGAACCAGGCAGCTCGCCGCCAGCAGCAGATTGGCTCGCAGGCCCAGCGCGTCCACCGTGGGCACGCCCAGCAGCGAGCCGGCGGCGATGCCCAGGTTGAAGGCCGATACGAACCAGGCCGTCGCCGGCTCGACCGCATTCGGCGCCGCGCGCAGCATCCACAATTGCAGCGATACCGACACGCCGCCATAAGCCAGGCCCCAGGCCAGCAGCAGGACGCCGGCGGCCAGCGGCCTGTCGCCCAGCCAGGCGTGCAGCGTCAGCACCAGGGCCAGCGCGGCGACGATGGCCAGCAGCACCGGCCGCTCCCGCCGCGCCGCGCCCAGGCCGGCGACGAAGTTGCCCGCCACGCCCGCGACGCCATAAGCGAACAGCAGCGGTCCGATCCAGTCCCCGGCGAAACCGGCGCGCGTTTCCAGCAGCGGCCGCACGAAGGTGTAGGCCATGAAGTGGGCGGCCACCAGCGACAGCGTGATGACGACGCCACGGCGCAATCCGGGGTTATGCAACGCGGCCATCAAGGCCGGGGCGCGCAGCGAGCGGGTCGTCGGCAGGGCCGGCAGCAGCCGCGCGTTCAGCGCCAGGGCCAACAGGCACAAAGCGCTCATCGCGCCGAAAGCCGCGCGCCAGCCGGCCAGCGCGCCGATGGCCGCGCCCAACGGCACGCCCAGCACCGAGGCCACCGCCACGCCGCCGAAGATCACGGACGTGGCCAATGCCACGGCGGCCGGCGGCGCCAGGCGGCCCGCCAGCCCGCCCGCAATGGACCAGATGCCGCCGATGCAAAAGCCCACCAGCGCGCGCGCCGCCAGCAAGGCAGGCAGGTTCGGCGCCAGCGCGCTGGCCGCATTGGCCAGCGCCAGCGCCGCCAGCAAGGCGCACAGCACGCGGCGGCGATCAGCCCCGCCCGCCCATAGCACCGCCAGCGGCGCGCACAGCGCGGCCAGCAGCGAAGGCACGAACAGCAGCAGGCCGCCCATGCCGGTGGACATGCGCAGTTCATCGGCGATGGGCGCCAGCAGGCCCACCGGCAGCATCTCGGACGTGACGACGCAGAAGGTGCTCAGGCCGGCGGCGGCCACGGCGGGCCAGTCGGCGCGTTCGGGAACAGCGGGAATGGCGGCGGCGGATGCCGGCGCGGCGGTCGTGGCGGAATGCATGTCGGATCGATGGAAAAAACAGCGGCGCGTTGCCGGATGCCGCGCCATGCGCGGCGCGGGAAAGCGGAACCTGTCGGCCCCTGATGTGCTGTCCCAGTCTACTGATTCCATTGCGCTGATAAAGTATCTGAAGTGCCAAACACTGGGGACAATCCGTGGACAATAAGACCCTGGCCGGCATCGACCACATCGGCGATCTGCGGGCCTTCGTGCGCGTGGCCGACGCCTGCAACTTCACGCTGGCCGCCGAACGCCTGGGCCTGACGCGCTCGGCCGTGGGCAAGTGCGTCGCCCGGCTGGAGGCGGGACTGGGGGTGCGCCTGTTGCACCGGAGCACGCGCAGCGTCAGCCTGAGCGACGAGGGCCGGCTGTTCTATGAACATGCCGCGCGCATCCTGTCGGAAGTGGACAACGCGGCCGGCGCGATGGCGCGCCGCAAACAGACGCCGCGCGGGCGCCTGCGCATCGACGTGCCGGTGTCGCTGGGCCGGCTGCACGTCCTGCCCCTGGTGCGCGAGTACCTGGACCGCTGGCCCGACGTCGAGGCCGAGCTGAGCTTTTCCGACGACTATTCCGACCTGGTGCGCGACGGCATCGACCTGGCCATCCGCATCGGCGGCGACGGCGACAGCCGGCTGGTGCGGCGCGTGCTGGCGCCGCACCGCCTGATCACCTGCGCGTCGCCGGCCTACCTGGCGCGTCACGGCATGCCGGCGACGCTGGACGAACTGCCACGCCACCAGGTCTTGGCTTTCGTCCATGCCGGCGCCGTCGTGCCGTGGCGCTACTCGGCCGGTGGCGAAGAACGCCAGCTGCATGTGGCGGGACGCCTGCGGCTGGGCAATACCGAGGCCTTGCGCGACGCCGCGCTGGCCGGCGCGGGCATCGCGCAGCTGGGCGCGTTCCTGGTCGGCGAAGACCTGCGCGCCGGCCGGCTGACGCCGGTGTTGGAGACCGTCGCGCCGCCCGGCGCGCCGGTCTGCGCCATCTATCCGCACCGGCGCCATCTGCCGCCCAAGGTGCGCCACCTGATCGACGCCATCGCCGCGCGCTGGCGGCAGTCGCTGCCCTGGCCGGCCTGAACGCGCCGGACAGCAAAATGAAACGCGGCGCGGGCGTTCTGTCCGACGCGCGCGCCGCCGCTCGCATCACCGCCACGGTGCGCGCCGGCGATTTGCGTCATCGACTCGCGCAACGGATCAAATCACGAACGTGGATCCCGCTATTACTGATTTTCCACGCACCAATTCAGCATTCAGACAGCAACCATTCAGCATCCAGAAAGCTTGCATTCAACTCTCGGACATCGATGGTTCAGCCGCGCGTCGGCTGGCGTTCAGCAGTCTGTTGCTTTGATGCTCTAGGTGTATACGCGTAGCCGTGTATTTCGCCACGCTCTCGACAGCCGACTGAAAGCGCCGCCCCCTAGTATCGCGCTCAGCGCAATCCAACGCGCATGCGCGACCGCATGCTTGCTGGACACGCGCGAGCCGCCGCGCAGCACAGACGTTACGTGCATGAGCAAGCCGCAAAAGACCGGCCCCATGCGCGTTGCGGCGGCAAGAAAACCAACCAGGGATAGTCGGAAGGAAAGAGGACATGAAGCTATGCGCAAGACGCCGCCCGTCACCGGCGGCACGGACCGGGGACCGTCCGTCATGAACATGAACAATCGCAATTTCGTCAGGGGCCTGTTCCTGATCGTCTTCGCGCTGATCTTTGGCGGCGTGGCAACCACCTATCCCCTGGGCACGCTCAGCCGCTCCGGCGCCGGCATGTTCCCGCTGCTGGTCAGCGGCTGCCTCGCCCTGATCGGCCTGATCACCGTCATCCGCTCGCGCTACGTGGAGCCGGTGCCGCTGAGCTACAGCGTCAAGAACATCGCCATCATCCTGGCCAGCCTGTGCGGTTTCGTGGTGATCTCGCACTTCCTGAACATGCTGCTGGGCATCGTCTTCCTGGTGTTCTGCTCGACGCTGGCCGGCACCTCGTACTCGGTGGTGCGCAACGTCAAGATTTCGGTCGGCCTGATCGCGGTCGCCTTCGCCTTCAAACATCTCCTGGGCCTGGGGCTGCCGATACTATGATGGAAATTCTGAACAACCTCGCGTTCGGCTTCGAGCACGCGCTGACGCTGGAAAACCTGATGTACTGCGCGCTCGGCTGCACGGTCGGCACGCTCATCGGCCTGCTGCCCGGCCTGGGACCGCTGTCCACCATCAGCCTGCTGCTGCCCATCACCTACACCATTCCCACCGGCGGCGCGCTCATCATGCTGGCGGGTATCTATTACGGCGCGCAGTATGGCGACAGCGTCAGCGCCATCACCATGAAGATCCCGCACGCCAGCAGCATCGTGGCGTGTATCGACGGCTACCAGATGAATCTGAAGGGCAAGACCGGGCTGGCGCTGTTCACGGCCGGCCTGTCCAGCTTCATCGGCGGCACCGTGGCCATCGTGGTGCTGTCGACCATGGCGCCGGCGCTGGGCGAAGTCGGCCTGCTGTTCGGTCCGGCCGACTACTGCGCGCTGATGCTGCTGGGCTTCTTCTGCGTCAGCTTCGTCAGCGCGGGCAGCCTGCTCAACGGCCTGGCCATGGCGCTGATCGGCATCCTGCTGGGTTCGATCGGCACCGACGTCAACAGCGGCCTGGCCCGCTACACCATGGACATGGCCTTCCTGCAGGACGGCGTGGGCCTGATCAGCATCGCGCTGGGCTGCTTCGGCATCGCCGAGATCGTCAAGAACCTGGACGCGCGCAACACGCTGACGCCCTTCAACGGCAAGATCAAGCTGCTGCCCACCTGGCCGGAATTCAAGCGCATCATTCCCAGCGCGCTGCGCGGCAGCGTCATCGGCTCGGTGCTGGGCATCCTGCCCGGCGGCGGCCCGACCATCGCGCAGTTCGCCGCCTATGCCGCCGACAAGCGCTTCAGCAAGCACCGCGAAGAGATCGGCAGCGGCGCGATCGAGGGCGTGGCCGGCCAGGCCGCGGCCGACGAGGCCGCCGCGCGCACCAGCTTCATCCCGCTCATGGCCATCGGCATTCCCGAGAACGCCGTGATGGCGCTGATGCTGGCGGCCTTCATCGTCAAGGGCATCCAGCCCGGCCCCAACATGATCGGCACCCACCCGGACCTGTTCTGGGGCCTGGTCGCCAGCATGTGGATCGGCAACTGCTTCCTGCTGATCCTGAACGTGCCGCTGGTGCGCTACTGGCTGTCGGTGTTCAAGATCCCGTACACGGTGCTGTTCCCGTCCATCCTGTTCTTCTGCTGCATCGGCACCTTCAGCATCAACAACAGCCTGGACGATATCTACATCACGGCCGTCTTCGGCGCCATCGGCTACCTGTTCATGCGCCTGGGCATGGAACCGGCGCCGCTGATGCTGGGCTTTATCCTGGGACCGATGCTGGAAGAGAACTTCCGCCGCGCCATGCTGCTCAGCCGTGGCGACTTCAGCACCTTCGTCACGCGCCCGATCAGCGGCACGCTGTTCGGCGTGATCGGCCTGATCGTGGTCTGGCAGCTGGTGTCCTTCATGCGCAACAGCCGCAAGAAGGACGCGCCGGCCCTGCATACACAGGAAGAGTAAGGGTCTCTCCGAAGACCGCGCCGGACGCCTTGGCGTCCGGCGTCCTGACCCGGCGGCTCGGGCATGCGGGCCGGAAGCGGATACGACAGGTTCAGAGCGAGTCGCTTCGTGCGGGCTCGCTTCCAGGATCATGCGTATCCTGACAGCGGCGATCATGGAGCACCCGCCGCCTGCGCGCAGGGCGACGGCGCTCAGGACGACACATCGTCGTCCAGATCGGCCGGCAAGGCATCCAGCGTCTCCATAAGTTCGGCGCGCAGGGCCGGCCAGAGCCCGGCGAACACCTCGATGCCTTCCTCGCGCAGCACGTGCTGCAGGCCCTTGCACAGCTCGGCCAGTTCGACGCTGCCCAGCGACAGCAGCCCGCCGCAAAGCGCGTGCAGCTCGCGCCATATGGCTTCCGGATCATGCGTGATCAGGGCGCGGCTGATCACCCCGCAGGACGCGTCGGTGGCCTGGCGCATCGCCACCAGGATGGCCTTGGGAAAAACGTTGGCGCGCGTGCGCCTGTCTCGTGAACCGGCACTGCTGTCCTCGTCGGCGTCCATGCCTGTCTCCATGCTTCGGCGCGCCCGGTCGCGGCCTCAGCCGTCGGCCCGGGCGTCGGTCAGGCCTTCCACGTCCAGACCCTCGACCGTCTCGCGGTAGCGGATCAGGTCGGCATCGCGGGTGATGCCCAGCTTGCGCATGGCGGCCAGCTTCTGCGCGCTGATGGTCTTCTTGCTGCGGTGGAGCTTTTCGGCGATTTCGGTGACCTTATAGCCCTCTCGGAACAGGCGGACGATCTCGGACTCGCGTTTGGACAGGTTCGACGCGGCGCCGGATCCGGGCCTGCGCAGCAGCTCCACGACGGTCGGAGACAGGTACTGCCCCTGGGTCACGGCGGCATGCACCGCGGCCACCAGATGCGACATCGCGTCCGACTTGCTGACCACGCACTGCACGCCGATCTTCTGCATGGCGCGGAACACGGGAGGCGAATCCAGCATGGTCATGGTCACGATCCGCAGTTGCGGGTAGCGGCGGGCCAGATAGGCAAGCAGCGTCAAGCCGTCGCCGTACTGCTGTCCCGGCATCACGTAGTCCAGCACCACCACGTCGTAACTGCCGGCGTCCAGCTTCACGATCAGCTCGGTGGTATTGGAGACCACCGCGCCGACCTGGATGGTCGGCACCGCCGCAAGGGTCTGCGCGATGCCATGCCCGGTGACGGGATGGTCGTCCGCGATGATGACGCTTACTCCGAATTCGTTCATTGATCCCCCCACGCCAACGAGCAGGCGTTTCCCTCGATACCTGTCCGCGCGTCATGCGCGACCATCCACTGCGCTTCGAAACCTCTTGCCTTCCGCATCGAGGCGGCGCCGTCCGGAAGATGCACGTCCGCGAAGGGCCTCGCCTTCATTGCGCCGCATCCGCCCGCGAGCGCTGTTCGCCGGATTATCCGGCATTCCGGCGCGCGGCGTAATGCCGGCGCGGCGCGATCACGGGCGTGGCGCGATGCCTTCTCGCGCGCGCCATTGTCGCCGGCCAGAACCTGCATCGCGGCGGGCTCGTGACGCGCGCCATGCGGCTCGAAGCCATGCGCCAGAAAACTTCGAAATCGCAAAGAGGCATGACCGGCGCGCGGCTCATCCGCGCCGCCAGGAGTATCGATTGACAGCCCAAGCCCGAAAAAAAGGCCCGATGCGGGGCCATGTATTTCCAACGCCATGCACCAAGCCTCTGTCGGATTAACTGTGAGCAAGTGTAGGAACTATCCGACTTTGCTCACATCAGACGAAGACCGATTCAAGCTTAGGTTTAATAAGACTAGTCTTATTAAATTGCGTGGAAATGGCAACTAGGGACATAAGATTCCCACCATCTGGCTCAGGATTTTTCCTATTTTTGGGACTTAGGCCTATGCCTTGAGTCATCCAATCCTGGCTTGCAATGTTGCATCCTGTCGCATTCCTCCCGCCCGCCCGGATTCGCTCCTCCCACGTGGGATGAGCACCATGCGCCGCCGCCCCACGCTCGATCCGACCGTCCTGCGCCGACCGCAAGCGCCTAGGCGCATTCTTTTTCATTCATTTGAACTAGAGATTTGATTCATTCATTTGAATGAACTATTCTGAATACTCCAATCACTAAGAAGGAGCACCCCATGCCCACCCCTCCCGCCCCCCTGTCGATGGCGGAAAGAAGCCGGCGCTGGGACCTGGCCCGCGACATCATGCAGGCCGAGGGCCTGCGGGCCCTGGTTGTCTACGGCGACCGCGAAGCGGCCGCGCCGGCTGGTTTTTCCCCCGATTGCTACTTCAGCAACGACCGCCCCGGATCCATCGTGGTCTTCATCGGCGACGAAGCGCCCAGGGTCTATACCTTCGCCTCGCTGATGATCGCGGACCACATCCAGGCCGCGTTGCGCGGCGACCAGCAATGGATCGCGCCGGAACAGCTGTACGTGGGCAAGACCGGCCGCGACGTCGGCGCCTGGCTGGCCGAGCGGGGGCTGGATGGCAGCCGCATCGGCATCATCGGGCTGGAGCCCTATCCGCCCTTCTACTTCGACGGCGCCGTGCCCGCTCGCACGCTGCAGGGCATGGCGCAGGCCCTGCCCAAGGCGGAATTCGTGCCGGTGTACAAGGCCTTCTTCCGCCGCGCCTCGGTCAAGAGCGAGGAAGAGCTGGGCCTGGTCCGTTACGCGGCCGCCATCGGCGAAGCCATGAGCGAAACCCTGCGAGCCACGGCCAGGCCGGGCGTGAGCGAGGCCGAGCTGGTGGCCGCCGTCACCGCCACCTGCTTCGCCATGGGCGGCTACACCGCCGAGGTCCTGCTGGGCACGGGCCCGGAATATGTGGGCTGGGGGCCTCCGGCCTGGCAGTACCGCTCGCAAGCGCCCAGGATCCTGCGCGAAGGCGACATCGTGCTGTCGGAAATCTTCGCCCTCTACGGCCTGATGGAAACCCAGCACCAGGCGGCCGTCGCGGTCGGCGACGTACATCCTGACATCCTGCGCGCCGCCGACGTCGCCCGCGCGAGCTATGAGGCCGGCGTGGCCGCGTTGCGCGCCGGCAATACCTTCGGCGACCTGGTCGACGCCATGGAAGCGCCCCTGCTGGCATCCGGCGGCTGGCATGTGCATCCGCTGGTCCACAGCATCAACCCCTACGGTCCGGTAGGCTTCGGCACCGCGCCCGGCATAGAATCGCTGCCTGAGGCCGCCCGCTATCCGCAGCTCAGGCCGCTGCCGACCGTCGGACGGGAACTGCCCCTGCAGCCCGGCATGTGCTTTGCGTTCGAACCCAATTGCGGCTTCGGGCGCCATCTGGCCAATATCGGCGGCACGGTGATCGTGGGCGAACAGGCCGGCATCGCGCTGAACGAGAACTCGACCCGGCTGATGCGCGCCGACGGCTGAGGACACGGCCGGGCCGCCCCACGGCGCCCGGCCCATGACGTAGCAGGAAACGAGACCGACCATGAAGACATCGACGACAGAACCCGCCAGCCCCGACCGCGCCGCCGACACGCGCGAGCGGCTGCTGCTGGCCGGACTGACGCTGTTCAGCCAACTGGGGCTGGAAGGCGTGCGCACGCGCCAGCTGTCGGAGGCGGCGGGCGTGAATCAATCCGCCATTCCCTATCATTTCGGCGGCAAGGAAGGCGTCTATGCGGCCGTGCTGGAACAGACCGCGCAGGACATCGCCGCGCGCCTGGACCTGCCCGACGCGCCGCCCGCCACGGCCCGTGTAGCGGCGACGCAGCTGGAGGCGCTCATGCGCGGTTTCGCCACCGCCCTGCTGGATTCCGAGGCCTCCGCCGCGCGCAGCCTGCTGCTGGCGCGCGAACAGCTGCAACCCACGCCGAAGTTCGAGGCGATCCACGCCGGCCTGTTCATGCCCCTGCACGAAGCCGTGACGGAGCGGGTCGCGGCCATCCGGCGGGAAGCGCCGGACAGCCGCGACAGCATCCTGCGGGCCCATGCCATCCTGGGACAGGCCATAGTCTTCGCCGTCGCGCGCGAGGCGCTGCTGCGGCGCCTGGGCGCCAAGCGCCTGACGCGCGCCATGGTCGGAGAGATCGCCGACATGGTCGGCAAGACGGCGCTGGCCGCGGCCCGCGATTGAGCAATCCGCGCGGCGCTCATTCCTGCCGCTGCGCGAAATACCTGCCCGGCGATGCGCCGAACGCGCGCCGGAACATGGCGATGAAACCGCTGGGCGAGGCATAGCCCAGCGCGTCGGCCACCGTCGCCACCGCCTCGCCTTGCGCCAGGCGCTCCAGCGCGTGGATCAATCCCGCCTGCTGCCGCCAGCGGCCGAAACTCATGCCGGTCTCCGCCGCCATCAGGCGTCGCAGCGTGCGCGGCGAGACCGCGCCCCATCGCGCCCAGTCCTCCAGCGAACGGGGATCGTCCGGCCGTTCATAGACCGCGCGCGCGATGCGCGCCAGGCGCGGGTCCGACGGCATGGGCAGGTGCAGCGGCTCGCGCGGCGCGCGCTGGATCTCGTCCAGCAGGACGTCGGCGATGCGGGCCTCGGGCGGCGCCAGTTCGCGCCGGTCGGTCCACGTCACGGCCCGGCGCACCAGCGCCTGCATCAGCTCGCTGATGCCGATCACGCAGGGCCGCGCCGGCAGCGCCGCGCAGGCGGCGGGCGCGACGATGACGCTCCAGCCGCTGGCCGCGCCGCTGACGCCGGCCCAATGGCGCTCCCCCGGCGGAATCCAGCCCGCGCGCTGCGGCGGCAGCAGCCAGGACCCATGCGAGGTGCGCACATGCACCAGCCCGCTCTCCACGCAGAACAGCTGGCCGCGCACATGGCTGTGCCAGTCGTACTCGCGCGAGCCCAGCCGATAAGGGCTGTCCGGATCGTCGCCGCCGCGCAGCGCGATCAGCGCCGGCCCGCCGGCGTCTTCGATGGGCTCGATGGAAGGAGGAATGCGAGATTTGGCCATTTCTCGCTATTTTAAGGCTCAATAGCAATACCGTGATTCCGGCGGCCGGACCTACGCTGTCTCCATCGACACCCACTGGAATCCCCCCATGACCCCTTCCCCCTTCCACATCGCCATCGCCGGCGCCGGCCTGGGCGGCCTGTGCCTGGCGCAGGCCCTGAAACGGCGGGGCATCGCCTTCGACGTCTATGAACAGGACGCCGCGCCCGACAGCCGCACCCAGGGCTACCGCATCCGCATCGACCGGACCGGCCAGGCCGCGCTGGCCGACAGCCTGCCAACCGCGCAACATCAGCTGTTCCTGCAGACCTGCTCGCGCTCGCAGTCGGCCGGGCAGTTCCTGGATCCGAGGCTGTCGCCGGTCGCGGGTCGCCCATCCGACACCTGGAGCGATACGGACGCCGGTGACGACGGCGACGATGGCGACCGCAGCGCGCACCGCCAGACGCTGCGCCAGATCCTCATGCTCGGCATCGAGGACCGCGTGCATTTCGGCCAAGGCGTGAACGGCTATCGGGAACCGGACGACGGCGGCGTCCTGCTGACGCTGGCGGACGGCGCCACGCGGCGGACCGATGCGCTGGTCGGCGCCGACGGCGTGAATTCGGCGATCCGCCGTCTGCGGCTGCCCCACGCCACGCCGGCCGACACCGGCTCGGCCTGCATCTACGGCAAGACGCCGCTGGACGCCGCCCTGGACAGCCGGCTGACAAGCGCCACAAGCGTGATCTTCGGCCCGGACTACGCCATCGTCGTGGACCCGATGCGGTTCCGCTTTCCGACCCAGGCCGGCGCGCTGACGCCGGTGGCCGACTACCTGTACTGGGCCGTCATCGGCGGGCGGGACGCGCTCGGCCCGGACAGCCGCGACGGCGCGGCGCTGCTGCGGCGCATGGGCGCGATGCTGGAACCTGGCACCGATGAACTGAGCGCCATGTTCAGCCAGGCCGACGCCGCGTCGGTCTCCATGCTGCCGGTGCGCAGCGCGCCGGAACTTGCGCCCTGGCCCGCCAGCCGCGTGACCCTGCTGGGCGACGCCATCCACGCAATGAGCCCTGCCGGCGGCGTCGGCGCCAACACGGCGCTGGACGACGCGGCCAGGCTGGCCCGGCATCTGGCTCGCGCGGCGCGGGACGGCGATCTGCCGGCCGCGCTGGCCGCCTACGAGACGGACATGCGCGCCCGCGCCAACGCCGCCGTCGCGGCCTCGTCGCAAGGCGCGCGCAAGCTGGCCGGCGTTCAATCCTGAACCAGCGGCCCCGGAGGCCGGTTGAGCAGGCAAGGCGTAAGGGCTATCCTGCGCCCCAACCCCATTCACCGGCCCGGCTTGCGCGCCTGCCCGCAAGCAACCGGGCCCACACGACAAGCCCGCCTCCATCGATGAAACCCCTGCAAGCATTGATCAACCACGAAGAATCCGCCCTGCCGCTGGTCCAATCCTGGGTCGCCGAGGCGAGAACAAGCTGCGAGATCCTGCCGCCCTCCGAACGCAGCGGCGACGTGCTGCATCGCCTGCAAGTCACCACCCGCTCGCCCATGGGCGCGGTCGCCCACGGCACGGGCGGCCTGCTCATCGATGGCGGCTGGCTGCGCGTGCTGGGGTCCGGGCATCCCCGGCTCACGCGCGACATCGCCAGCTGGAATGCCGGCCGCTCGAACGGCTTCCTGCTGATCGCCGACGATGCCGTCGGCGGCTTTTTCGCCATCAATGGCGGCGGCCTGGGCGCGGACGCGGGCGCCCTGTACTACCGGGCGCCCGACACCCTGGAATGGGAACCGCTGGAACTGAGCTACACCGACTTCCTGCGCTGGGCGCTGGGCGGCGGACTGGAGGAGTTCTACGAAGGGCTGCGCTGGCCCGGCTGGCAGACCGATGCGCAGGCCCTGGCGGGGGACCAGGGCTTCAGCTTCTATCCGTTCCTGTGGACGCGCGAAGGCTCGCCGTCGACCAGTTCGCGCAAGGCGGTGGACGTGGCGGAGCTGTATGCCATGAATGTGGAGCAGGCCGGCGCTTGAGACCGCCGGCCTGCCCCGCTGGAAAGGGCCTTGCGCCCCTCCATGATTACGCCGCCTTGGCTCCCTTGGCGTCCTTCGTCACCTTGGACGAGTCGGCCAGGCCCTTGCGCTGCGCCTCGCTCGCCGCGGCGAGCAGTTCCGACATCAGGTTCTTCGTCTGTGACGAGACCGTGGGCAGCGTGTCGTCGCTGACCAGCTTGCCCTTCGCGTAGGTCTTGACGCGGGTGGACAGGACGCTGGATTCCGTGCGGCTGGCCTGGCTCAGGTTGCCCAGGCGGTCATAGGCCAGGTCGGTCTTGCTGTTCTCCACATCCTCGATCAGGAAATACCGGTAATTCTGCGTCTCCGGATCCAGGGTCAGGTTCAGCTCCTTCTGGCCGGGCAGCGGCTTGTGGAAGCTGGCGACCAGGTTGGTCTCGCTTTCCTGCGACACATTCACGCCCAGGCCCTGCACACCGCTGATGCTGGTGCGTTGCGTGGCCAGGAAGGAGAAACTGTCCTGCTCGCCCGTCCGGTAGGGATTGCTCGCCACCGGGCCCTGCGTGATCGAGGCCGAGAAGTCCGCCATGCCCGACAGCGCGCCGCGATGCGCCAGAGGCACCGCGTCCTTGCTCTTGCCGATAAGGCTCAGCGGCGACGGCGCGGCCGTCTCGTAGCTCTGGTGCAGGGCCGAGAACGCTTCCTTGAAGAAGGACATCAGGGTCTGGTCGCCTTCGCCACGGCTGCGGGCGGCGTCGAACTTCTGCAGATAGCTGGCGACCGCGGCGTCGCGCTGCTGGGCGCTGCCGACCACCGTGGGCTGGCTGGCGTCCACATTCACCGTGGCCACGCCGGTGGCGTTCTTGATCGTCAAGGAACGCTGCGCGGCGTCGGCCTGGAAGCTGATCGAGGCCATGCCCGAATCTCGGGTGGCGATGGCGGTTTCCAACGACACCGAGGCCAGCAGCTTGGAATCGAACTTGGCCAGTCCGGCGACGGCCAGGCGCGGCGGCACCGAGCCCAGGCCGTCGACCGCATCCTGGAAGGACTTGGCCAGGCCGGCGATGGCCAGGCGCTCGTCTTCCGACAGCTCGCCCTCGCTGACGCCGATGTCCACGGCGATGCCGTCGGCGCTGGCGCCCAGCTTCACGTCGACCTGCGTGCCGCTGGCGGTCATGATGCGCAGCGACACGCCGGTGCCCGGCGCGCCGCGCAGCTGGCTGCTCAGGGCGGACGCCGACACGCCTTCGGTCGCGGCGGACGGCAGGATCAAGGATTGCGAGTAGCTGCCGCCTTCCGTGCGGAAGCGGCTCAGCACGGCGTCGGCCAGCCCATTGAAACGGCTGCTGACCGAATTGCGGCCATTGGTCGCCATCGTCGCGGAGATCGCGTCGTTGGCTTCGCGCTGCCAGATGGCGCCGGACGGCGCCATCTCCGCGATGCTGTCGCGGGTATAGGTCAGAGGCTCCTGCTTGCCGCCCAGCGTCACCGTGGTGGACGGCTGCGGCGGATCGACCGGCTGGTTGGCCATTCTCACGCGCGACAGCGCCGGCGACGGCGTCTGGGGCGCGATGACCATCGGCAGGGAGCTCGAGGAAATCGTAGTCATGTCGACAATTCCGGCAAGCCAGGGGGCCAGGGTTGCCCGCTGCCGCCTCCGGAGGCCTCTCGCCTGCTAACGGCAGGCCAGAACCAGAACTTAAGCCCGCGCCGCCGATCCCGCCCCTTTTTTTTGACACCCCTTTTTAGCTGGTCCCCAGCCCCCTGCCTGCCGGGAAGACGGCGCCAGCGCGCGCCGCGTCACCCCCGCCGCAGACGCCTGCGCGCCGGGTCCGGCCGGGGCACGGCGGCGATCAGCTGCCGCGTGTAAGCCTGCGCGGGACTCTCGAAGATCTGGTCGCAGTCGCCTTCCTCGACGATTTCGCCGGCAGCCATGACGGCCACCCGGTCGGCGAAATGCCGCACCACGCCCAGGTCATGCGAAATGAACAGATAGGTCAGGCCATGCTCGGCCTGCAGGTCGGCCAGCAGGTCCAGCACCTGGGCCTTGACCGACACGTCCAGCGCCGACACGGCCTCGTCGGCCACGATGAAGCGCGGCTCCAACGCCAGCGCGCGCGCGATGGCGATGCGCTGGCGCTGCCCGCCGGAAAACTGGTGCGGATAGCGCCGCGCGTGATCCGGCTGCAAGCCGACCCGCGACAGCAGCGCCAGCATGCGCGCCTGGCGTTCCTCGGCGCCGCAAAGCTTGTGGATGACCATGCCGTCCATGATGGCGTCGCCCACCGTGCGACGCGGGTTCAGGCTGGAATAGGGATCCTGGAAGATGGTCTGCACCTGGCGGCGGAACGCCAGCAGCGCGGCGCCGGACAGGCGCTGCACGTCATGGCCGGCCAGCTCGACGCTGCCGGACGTGGGCCGCAGCAGGCCGGCGATGCAGCGGCCCAGTGTGCTCTTGCCCGAGCCCGATTCGCCGACCAGCGCCAGCGTGGCGCCGCGCTCGATCGACAGGCTGACGCCGCGCACGGCCTGCAGCACGCGCGTCGGCCGGCCCAGCAGGTTGCGGGCCAGCACGAATTCCTTGGACACCGCGTCCGCGCGCAGGATGGCGTCGCTCATCGGGTAGCCTGCGCGGCTGTCCCGCGTCCCAGTCGCCGCGCCGGATCGCGCGGCGCGTCCACATCGGGCACGGCCGCGAGCAGGGCCTGCGTATAGGGGTCGCGCGGCTGCGCGTAGATCTGCCCGACCGCGCCCTCCTCCACGATCCGGCCCGCCTGCATCACCACCACGCGGTCGGCGATCTCGGCCACCACGCCCAGGTCGTGCGTGATGAACAGCACCGCCGCACCACTCTGCGCCTGCAGGGTGAACAACAGTTCCAGCACCTGCGCCTGCACGGTCACATCCAGCGCGGTGGTGGGTTCGTCGGCGATGATGAGCCTGGGCGTCAGCGCGCAGGCGATGGCGATCATCACCCGCTGGCGCATGCCGCCGGACAACTCATGCGGATAGGCCCGGGCGCGCTGCGCCGGCTCGCGGATGCCGACGCGTTCCATCAGGTCCACCGCCCGGTCCCAGGCCTGACGGCGGCTGATGCGCTCGTGGATCAGGAAGACCTCGGCGATCTGCGCGCCCACCGTGCGCCCGGGGTTGAGCGCCGTCATCGGCTCCTGGAACACCATGGAGATGTCCCTGCCCCGCAGCGCGTCGCGCTCGCGTTCCGTCGCGCGCAACAGGTCGCGGCCGTCGAAGCGCAGCTCATCGGCGCTGACGCGGCCGGGAGGATCGATCAGCCCCATCAGCGAAAAGCCGGTGACCGACTTGCCCGAACCGGACTCGCCGACCAGGCACACGACCTCGCCGCGCCGCACGCTCAGGTCCACGCCCCGCACCGCGTGCACGGGGCCGTCGCGACCATCGAAGCTGACGGCCAGGTTGCGCACGGTGAGCAGCGCGTCGGCGTGGTGGCTCATCGCCGCAGCTCCGGATTGAGCGCGTCCTGCAACCAGTCGCCCAGCACGTTGACGGCCAGCACCGTGAAGAACAGCGCCAGCGCCGGCACCAGCACGGGCCAGGGATTGGTGTAGAGATAGTCCTTCAGCGAGCCGACCATCTGGCCCCAGGATGGCACCGGCGGACGCACGCCCAGCCCCAGGAAGCTCAGCCCGGCCTCCAGCAGCATGGCGAAGGAAAACGTGAACGAGGCCTGCACCGCGATGATGGAACGCATGTTGGGCAGCACCTCGTGCCAGATGATCCAGGCCGGCCCCGCCCCGAGCGAGCGCGCCGCCTGCACATGCTCGCGCGCGCGGATGCCACGCGCCACGCCCCAGGCCACGCGCGCGAACTGCGGCGCGTACAGGATGCCGATGGTGGCGACCAGCGTCGGCAGATTGCCGCCGATGAAGGCCAGCACCACCAGCGCGACGAAGATCTCGGGCAGGGACACGAACACATCCACCACGCGGATGGCGGCGGCCTCGGCGCGGCGACCCAGGAAGGCCACGCCCACGCCGACGGCCACGCCCAGCACGCCGGCCAGCGCCACGGCGGCGGCCGCCACCGTCAGCGAAACGCGCGCGCCATGCACGGCGCGCGACAGCAGGTCGCGGCCCAGTTCGTCGGTGCCCAGCCAGTGCTTCCAGGTGGGCGAGGACAACAGATTGGCCGCGTCGATCTGGTACGGATCCTGCAGGCCCAGCATGGGACCGAAGGCGGCGGCCAGCGCCACCAGCAGCAGGAAGGCCGCCGCCAGCCAGGCCGGCAGCGCGGCGGACAGCCAGCGCGGCGAACGGCGCGGAGCGGCGTCGACGGAAACGGGACGGGCACTCATGCCGGCGGCCTGCGGATGCGGGGATCGACCATCCCCTGGGCCAGATCGATGGCCAGGCTGATCAGGATGAAGATGGCGAAGATGGCCAGCAGGCTGCCCTGGATGACGGGGTAGTCGCGCGCGAAGGCCGCGCTGACCAGCAGCGAGCTGAGGCCGGGCCAGTCGAACAGCGCCTCGATGATGACGGTGCCGCCCAACAGATTGCCGGCGCGGATGCCGACGATGGCGATCACCGGCACCAGCGCGTTGGGCAGCGCGTGCCGCAGGATGGCGCGGCCACGCGTCAGGCCCTTGGCGCGCGCCAGCTTCACATAGTCCTTGCCCATCACGTCGGTCAGGCTGGCGCGCGTCATGCGCGCGACCACGCCCATGAAGTTCAAGCCGATGGTCATGGCCGGCAGGATCAGCGACAGGCAATGCTGCAGCGGATCGTCGGCGAACGCGACGAAACCGGAGGACGGCAGCCAGCCCAGCCCCAGACTGAACACCAGCACCAGCAGGATACCCAGCACGAACACCGGCGCCGAGAACCCCGCCACCGCCAGCATGCCCGCCGCCATGCCGGCCAGCCGGCCGCGCGCCCGCGCGGCGACCACGCCCAGCGGCACGCCCAGCGCCACCGCGGCCAGCAGGCCGGCGCCGATCAGTTCCAGGCTGCGCGGAATGCGCCGGGCCAGCTCGTCGGCCACCGGTTCGCCCGTGCGCAGCGAGACGCCCAGGTCGCCATGCGCCAGCGCGCCGATCCAGCGCGCGAACTGCGCGCCCAGCGGCTGGTCCAGTCCCAGCTGCGCGCGCACTTTCGAGACCGCCAGCGGATCGCTGCCAGCCTGCTCGCCCAGCATGATGGCGACGGGATCGCCCGGCAGCAGATGGATGGCGATGAACACCACCCCGGTCGCCAGGGCCAGGGTGATGAAGGCCGAGGTCAGCCGCCGGGCCAGGAATGGCAGCATCCGTGGCCGCTCAATCCAGCCACATGGTGGGCAGGGAAATGCCCGGGCTGCTTTCGCTCAGCGCGCCGCCCAGCTGCGTGTAGCCGTGCACCTTGCGCAGATAGGCCTGCGCCTGCTCGCGCCAGTTCACGAACAGCCAGGGACTGGTTTCCAGGATGCGTTTTTCGGCCTCGTGGTAAATCGGCTGGCGCGCCTTGACGTCGGTCTGCGCGCGACCGGCGGCCAGCAGCTTTTCCAGCTCGGCGTCGCGGTAGCCGATGGGCTTGGCCCAGTAGCTGGAATCACCGCCCAGGTAATAGGCGTAGGCGTCGGGATCCGGCAGCTTGACCGACACGCCGTAGATCATCGATTCATAGTCGCCGCGATTCTTGCGCTCGACCAGCGTGGCCCACTCCACCGGCTCCAGCTTCAGGTTGATGCCGGCTTCCTTGAGGTTGGCCTGTATCACCTGCGCCATCGTGGTGTAGATGCCCAGGCCCTGGAACACTACCATGCTCGCGTCCACGCCGTTGGCGTGGCCAGCCTCGGCCAGCAGCGCGCGGGCGCGCGCCAGGTCGCGCTTGTAGGTACCGTCCAGGTCCTTGTTGAAGTAAGGCGAATCGGCGGCCGTCGGCGCGCCGTAGATGGGCTGACCATGGCCGAAGAAGGCGGCCTTGGACACGGCCTCGCGGTCGATGGCGTAGGACACGGCACGGCGCACGCGCGCATCGTCGAAGGGCTTCTTGGACGTGTTGAACCAGACGCTCATGAAGGCGCCTCCGGCCATGTCGACCTTCATGCCGGCGTTGCGGCGCAGCGCGTCGATGTCCTTCCAGGGCACGAAGTCGATCATGTCCAGCGACTGACTGCGCAGCGCGTTCACGCGCGCGTCGTCGCTCTTGATCATGCGGAAGTCCACGCCGTCCAGATAGGGCTGGGCGTCGACGAAATAGGCGGGATTGCGGACCAGGCTGGCGCGCACGGCAGGCTCGTAGCTCTTGAGCACGAAGGGGCCGGTGCCGTTGGCGCTGAGCTTCAGATTGGCGCCGCTTTCCACCCACTTGCGCGACACGATGGCCGCCTCGGGCATGGCCAGCACGGCCAGCAGGGTCGCGTCCGGCGAGGGCTTCTCGACCTTGACGGTGGCCGCGTCGACCACCGTCACCGTGGCGCCCAGCAGGTTCGAGCGCAGCGTGGCGCCGGCGGCGGGATCCAGGATGCGGTCGAGCGAGAATTTCACGTCGTCGGCCGTGACCGGCGTGCCGTCATGGAACTTCGCGCCGGCGCGCAGATGGAAGACGATGCTGCGGGCGTCGGGCTGCTCCCAGCTCTGCGCCAGGCGCGGCACCACCGCGCCGGTCTTGTCGTAGCCGACCAGCGGGCTGTACAGCGCCTCGATCAGCACCTTCCAGGCATTGCCGCCGTAGACGTGCGGATCCAGCGACACGATCTCGGACACGGTGCCGTAGCGCAGCGTGCCTCCCTTCTTCGGCGCGCCGGCGGCGTGGACGCCGCTGGAAACCGCCACCAACGCGCTCACGCCCAGGCCCAGCGCCAGGCGGCGCATCGTATGCAACATCGTCATCACATTCCTCTCGCTCTGATAGGTCCGCCGGCGCGCGGCCCGGCCGTCAGGACGGCAGGGCTTCGACCAGGCGGTCGATTTCACTGGTGTCGTTGTAGTACGTGGGCGAGATGCGCAGATTGCCGCCGCGCACCGCCAGGTCCACCCCGGCGTTGCGCAGGCGGACGGCGATTTCCTGCGCGTCATAGCCAGCATGCTTGAACGACAGGTTCCCCGAGGCCTCGCCCTGCGCCCGCGAGCTGACGATCTGCCAGCCCTTGCGTTGCAGCGCGGCGCCAGCATAGCCTGTCAGCTCCAGAATGTGCGATTCGATGCTCTTGGGCGTCAGCGCCAGCTGGATGCGGACGGCGGCGTCCAGGCCCCAGATGCCGGTGAAATTCGCCAGCGCCTCCTCGAAACGGCCCGCGTTCTGGCGGTATTCGAGCAGGTAATGCATATGGTCCTCGGTGCTGTCGACGCTGTGATAGCCCACGTTGGGAGGATCCAGCACGCCCAGCACGCTCTTGCGGCAATAGAAGAAGCCGGTGCCCACCGGCGCCAGCATCCATTTGTGGCCGCCGACCGACAGGAAGTGGATGCCCAGCTTTTCCACGTTCAGCTGCAAGGCGCCGGCCCACTGGATCGCGTCCAGGTTCAGGTATACGCCGCGCTCGTTGCACAGGTTGGAGGTGGCCTCCAGATCGTGGCGGAAACCGTTGGAGAACTGCACGGCGCTGAGCGACACCAGCCGCGTGCGGTCGTCCATGAGCTTGCGGATGTCGTCCACCAGGATGCGACCATTGCGGTTCTTGACCCAGCGGATGGTGACGCCGCGCGCGGCCAGCTTCATCCAGCAGTACACGTTGGACGGGTACTCGATGTCGGGCAGGATCAGGTTGTCGCCGTCGCGCCAGGGAAAACCGTTGGCGACGTTGACCAGGCCCTCGGTGGTGTTCTTGACGAAGGCGATCTCGTCGCGATGCGCGCCGATCAGGCGGCCGATGCGGGCCTTGATGGTCTCGTCGGCGTAGCGGCACCACTCGGGATAGGAATTGCGTCCATGGTCGCGCACGTCTTCCATGTACCGGTTCACCGCGGCCACCACCGGCAGGCTCAGGGCGCCGATGGACGCGTTGTTCAGGTACGCGCGCTTGTGCTTGATGGGGAACGCCAGGCCGATATTGCTCCAGTCGAGCAGCTCGATGCCGTTGCGTTCATCGGGGAACAACGCCGCGGGGCTGCCCACGGATACCTCTTTCTCTTGGATATTCACGCCGCGCCTCTTTCATCGAAAGTTGAGCCGATCCTAAGATCGCGTGAATTCATGCGTCAATTTCGTTCGGAGTATTGATTCATGCGGATTTGTAATGGATCATCGTCGCGCTGCCTGCTTGCCCAATCAGGGCAAGGCTTTGCGCTTTTTTGCGTTCACGCCTGATTCGCGCCTGATTTACACCTGACCACGGGTTTTCCCCTATGCGAATGAACCGCCTGCAAGCCCTGCGCGCCGTGATGGAGACCGGCAGCGTGACCGAAGCCTCACGGCGCATCCACCGCACCCAGCCCCAGATCAGCCGGCTGATCTCGGCGCTGGAAGCCGAGGTCGGCTTCACGCTGTTCCTGCGCCAGGGGCGCGGCCTGGTTCCCACCCACGAATGCCTGCGCTTCTATGAAGGCACGCGCCACATCCTGGCGGGCTTCGAAGAGGTGTCGCGTATCGCCAGCAGCATCCGCAACCAGCAGGACGCCTGGCTGCGCATCCTGACGCAGCCCTATCTGGCCTACAGCGTCACGCCCGCCGCCATCGCCGAGTTCTCGCGCCTGCATCCGCGCGTGAAGGTATCGCTGGAAGTTCGTTCGCGCGTGGAGGTCGGCCTGTGGATGTCCGGCCAGCAGTTCGACCTGGGACTGGCGGCGCTGCCCATCGATTTTCCCGGCATCCGCTCGCGCAGTTTCGCCGACGTGCGGCTGGTCATCGCCATGCCCGAACACCACCGGCTGGCAGCCAAGTCCGTCGTCACGGTGGACGACATCAAGGACGAACCCTTCATCGCGCTGCGCCCTTACACGCTGCTGCGCAAGCACATCGACGACCTGATGGAGCAGCGGCGCCTGCCGCTGCACATGGTGATGGAAACCTCGTCCGGCCAATCGGCCTGCCAGCTGGCCGCGCTGGGCGTGGGCGTGGCGCTGGCCGACCCGGTGCTGGCCGCCAAGGTGCCCGGCATCGTGCTGCGGGATTTCGAGCCCAAGCTGACCCTGCCCTACGGGTTCCTGCTGCCCAACGCCTATGCGCCATCGGAACAGGCGCGCGAGTTCGCTCGGATCTTCGTGCGGCTGGTGAAGGAGACCGCGCCGCAGCGGGTGGAACTGGGCGAATGCAGCCTGGATGGGAACGCGCTATTGCCCTGAAGCGAGCGCCGAAGCGCGGACCTGTCCGACGATCGCCTGTCTCCCGCCAACAACACGCGGCTCGCGCGGGATGGATCTGGCGGCGCCGCCGTTCGCGGCCTTTGCCGGCGATTTCCCTGGCATTTTCTTGTTATATCCGTCTATCGCACGGCAATCCGCTCACGCCCGCCCGGGCTTGAAGATTCGACGAAAGAATTCGTCAGAATCATCCTTAATCCGCTAATTACAATTTTTTAATAATTCTTTCAACCTGCCGTCAACCGAGCAGGCGAATGGCCGGCGTCCCATTCCGGAGGCGCGGCCGGACATTATTAAAAAATAAGGAGCGGGCCTTGAATCACATATACCGGCTGGTATGGAACAACGCTGTGCGTGCCTGGCAGCCCGTTTCCGAATTCGCCGCGCAGGCGCGCGGCGGCCGCGCGTCCGCCGGGCTGTGCGCCCCGATGCGCTGGCCACGCCATGCACTGGCCGTGGCGCTGGCGCTGGGCCTGTCCGGCTGGAGCGGGATGGCGACGGCGGCCAACTGCCGCAATAACGGCGGCCTGAGCTTCATCATCTGCGACACCCCGGCCAACCCGCTGCAACCGTACTACAGCACCTTTACGTCAAACGCCACGATCACCGTGACTTCCGCCGGTAGCCTGGGCGTCGGCCTGACCATGAGCGGAACCGCCCTGGGCATACAGGGCCAAGGCGTGACGCTGGACAACAGCGGCAGGATCGATCCCTTCACGCTCGGCACGACCCGGTCGATTGCGTCGAACGGCGTCGCCTTCACGGCGGCCGGCGGCAGCATGCAGACCATCATCAACCGGGCGAACGGCATCATCGGCGGCGCCAGCGGCGACCACGCCCCGACGCTTACTGATCTGACGGGCCTCGCGCTCGCGGTGCAGAATGGCCCACTCGGCACCACCACCATCGAGAACCAGAAAGACGGCAAGATCACAGCCGGCATCATCGCCAGCAGCACACGGGCCGTCCTGGACGCACCCGTCATCGCCGCCTACGGCGGTGGCCAGGTGAATATCACCAACGACGGCACGATCATCGGCCGGGTCGCCCTGCAAGGGCCGATCATGCCGGGCGCCCCGGGCAACACCTTCATCAACGCCGGCAGCATCCAGGGCAGCGTCTCGATGGGCGCGGGCGGCGTCAATGTATTCACGGCACGGTCCGGCTCCAGCGTGACGGGCAGCGGCAACCCGCTGGATCAGTACGTCGGGTCCGCCCCGGGCCTGCGCTTCATCGCGCCAGGCAAGGTCGACGGCGGTGGCGCCGGCAGCACGCTGGTGCTGGAAGATCCGGCGGGCAACGGCCTGTCCAACAACGTCTCGAGTTCGACCTACACCAACTTCGACAACCTGACCGTCAACAGCGGCAACTGGCGCCTGACGGACGGCCCGCTGGTCATGCCGAGCGGCGCCGTCACGCTCAAGGGCGGCGTCGCCACCGTCGACAACAACGGCGTATTCGGCACCGGTGTCATCAACGCGCAAGGCGGCAGCATCGCCTCGTCCGTTTTCCGCTCGACACTGGCCAACGACATCGTGCTGGGCACGGGTGGCCTGACGACGAGCGACGCCAACCAGCTCGTCCTGTCCGGCAAGCTGTCCGGCACGGGCGGCCTGACCGTCGCGGGCACCGGCCAGGTCACGCTGGGAGGGGCCAACGACTACAGCGGCGGCACCACCGTCCAGACCGACGCCACCTTGCTGGGCGACAACGGCAGCCTGCAAGGCAACATTCACAACAACGGCCGGCTATTCTTCATGCAGTCCAGCGCCGGCACCTATGGAGGTGTCCTGTCCGGTACAGGCACCGTGAACAAGAACGACGCGGGCACGCTGACGCTGACCGGCGCGAACACCTCAACCGGCACCTTCGCCGTCAACGGCGGCACGCTGGCCATCGGCGCCGGCGGCAGCCTGTCCAGCAGCGCCAAGGTATGGCTGGGGGCCAACACCGCCTTCGACCTGAGCGCCGCCGGCGCCCAGACCATCGGCGGGCTGAGCGGCACGGGCAACGTCACGCTGGGCGCCAGCGCACTGACCCTGGCCGGCAGCGCCTCAAGCACCTACGGCGGCGTCATCTCCGGCACCGGCACGCTGACCAAGACGGGCACCGGCACACAGACGCTCGACGGCGCCAACCTCATCACCGGCGGAGTCACCATCAACGGCGGCACGCTCAAGCTGGGCACGAACGGCAGCCTGGCCCCCAATGCCAGGGTCACGGTCGATACGGGCGGCGTCTTCGATGCCTCCGCCGCCCAATACCAGACCCTGGGCGCCCTGAACGGCACCGGCGGCGAGGTCAAGCTGGGCGGCATAGTCCTGACGCTCGAAAGCGGCTCCTTTGGCGGCACGATCTCGGGCAGCTCCGCCGCGCTGATGAAGACCGGCGCCGGCCTGCTTGAACTGAACGGCGCCGCCACCTACGACGGCCAGACGATAGTCAACGGCGGCACGCTGATGGTCGGCGGGGCGTCGGCCTATTCCACGGCGCGCATCAACGGCGACGTCTACGTAGGCGGCGGCAAGCTCGGCGGCTTCGGCAAGGTCGATGGCAATGTGACCGTGGCCGCCAATGGGTATCTGACGCCGGGCGCGCCGGGAGGCGTATTCACCGTCGGCGCCCTGACGCTGGAGCAGGGCAGCACCGCGCAGTTCAGCCTCGGCGCGCCGGGCGCAGACTTCGGCACGCCCGGCGCCGGCCACAGCGTGTCGGTCCTGGGCGACCTGACCCTGAACGGCGCGCGCCTGGACATCTTGAACGGCGGCGGCTACGGCCCCGGCCTGTACCGGCTATTCGACTACACCGGCGCGCTGACGACAACCAATGGCGGAATCACCTCCACCGTGGCCGGCCAGACCATCCAGACGCTGTCCGCAGCCAAGCAGATCAACCTGATCAACACCGCGGGCATGCCGCTGGCATTCTGGAACGCCGACGGACTGGCCAGCCCGACCCAGATGGGCGGCGGCTCCGGCGCCTGGTCGGCCACCAACCCGAATTGGAGCAACTTCAACGGCAGCGCGACCGGCGCGCGCTATCCCGTTGACGCCTTCTCCATCTTCGGCGGCGCCGCCGGCACCGTCACGATCGACAACACCGCCGGCGCGGTGCTGGCCCAGGGCATGCAGTTCGCCAGCGACGGCTACCGCCTGAACGGCGACCCGCTGACCCTGGTCGCGCCCGCCGCCGGCCAGCTGAGCGAGGTGCGCGTGGGCGACGGCGGCGCCAGCTCCGCCGGCTGGACCACGACCATCGACAACGTGCTCACCGGCAACGGCCTGAACAAGACCGGCACCGGCACCCTGGTGCTCAACGGCGCCAACACCTACACCCAGGGCACGCGCCTGAGCGCCGGCACGCTGTCGGTGTCTTCCGACGCGAACCTGGGCGCCGCCTCCAGCGGCCTGGACTTCCAGGGCGGCACGCTGCGCGTCACCGGCACCGCCATGCGCAATCTCAACCGCGACATCACCTGGGGCGCGGCCGGCGGCGGCTTCGACATCGCCGACGCGGGCAACACCTTCTCCGTGAACGCACTGCTGACTGGCAACGGCGGCCTGAACAAGCTGGGCGCAGGCACCCTGGTGCTCACGAACAACAATACCTACACCGGCACCACCCGGGTCGCCAGCGGCACGCTGCAACTCGGCAACGGCGGCTCGTACGGCAGCATCGCCGGCGACGCCATCGTCCAGGCCGGCGCCACCCTGGCCTTCAACCGCTCCGGCTCGCTGGTCTACGGCGGCACGCTGTCCGGCGCCGGCGAGCTGCGCAAACAGGGCGAAGGCACCCTGATCCTGACCGGCAACAACACCCTGACCGGCGTCACCCGCATCGACGGCGGCACGCTGCAGATCGGCAACCGCGGCAACACCGGCTCGCTGACCGGCGACATCGTCAACAATGGCGAGCTGCTCTTCAGGCGGTCGGACAACTGGACCTACGCCGGCTCGCTGTCCGGCTCGGGCGCCACCGGGATTCTGGGCGACAGCACCCTGACCTTGCTCGGCAACAGCAGCGCCTATACCGGCACTCTCTCCGTCTATTCCGATAGCGCCCTGCAGGTGGAAGGCAAGCTCGGCGGCACGGTGAAGACCAGCGTCCGAACCGTCCTGTCCGGCACCGGCACCCTCAACAACGTGGTGCTGACCAGCGGAATACTCGCGCCGGGCAATGCCGCCAGGCCCATGGGCACGATGAAGCTGCGGGGCGACCTGAGCTTCGGGCAGTATGCGTCCTACCGCGTCGCCGCCTCGGCCGACGGCCAGCACAGCAGCGTCCAGGTGGGCGGCAAGGCCACGCTGGCCGGCTCCGTGGTGCACGTGGGCGCCAACGGCAGCTACGCCCCGTCCACCACCTACACCATCCTGACCGCCGACGGCGGCGTGCAGGGCCGCTTCGGCAAGGTCTCCAGCAACCTGGCCTTCCTCAACCCCACGCTGGCCTATGACGACCACCGCGTGGACCTGGTCATCAAGACCAAGGAAGTGCCCACCGACGACGGCGGCACCCGCCCGATCGAGTTCGCCGACGCCGGCAACACCAGCAACCAGCGCGCCGTCGCCCGCGCGCTGCAAAGCCTGCCCAAGGACAGCCCGCTGTACCGCCGCGTCATGAACCTGCCCAACGGCGCGCCGGCCGGCGCCTTCGACGGCCTGAGCGGCGAGACCCACTCGACCTCCGCCACCATGCTGCAGGGCGCCGCCAACACCTTCGTGCAGGTGCCCATGACGCGCCTGCGCGCCAACCTGAACGCCGGCATGCTGCCCGGCGTGCCCACCGCCCAGCTCGGCCTGGGCGACGCCGCCGCGCTGCCGCAGGCCGCCGCGCAGCCGCTGTGGGCGCAGGTCTTCGGCAACTGGGGCACCATGCGCGGCGACGGCAACGCCGCCAAGACCACGCAAACCGACAGCGGCATCACCATCGGCGGCGACCATGCCATCGGCGGTGGCTGGCGCCTGGGCGGCGCGCTGGGCTACACCAACAGCCGCAGCAGCACCGGCGAGCGCGGCGCCAGCGCCAAGGCCGACAGCTACAGCCTGACGATCTACGGCGGCAAGGCATTCGACCTCGGCTCGGCCAAGCTCAACTTCAGCCTGGGCACGGCCTACACCTGGCACGACATGTCGACCCGTCGCAACACCGACGCCGCCGGCCTGCCGCAGACGCTGGAAGCCAGCTACCGTGGCAACACCGCCCAGGTCTTCACCGAGCTGGGCTACGCCATCCCGGTCACCGAGCGCGTCACGCTGGAGCCGTTCGTCGGCGCCGGCTACAGCAGCCTGCGCACCCGCGCCTTCACCGAGTCCGGCGGCGACGCCGCCCTGCGCGGCGACAGCAACCGCAACAACGTCGCCACCACCACGCTCGGCCTGCATGCACGCAGCGTCTTCGAAAGCGCCGGCGCGCGCGGTCAGGTGCATGGCACGCTGGGCTGGCGCCATGCCTACGGCGACGTCAACCCGGCCAGCACGCTGTCCTTCGTGCAGGGCGGCGGCTCGTTCACGGCCAACGGCGTGCCGGTGGCCCGCGACGCGGCCCTGGTCGAGCTGGGCGTGAACATGGACGTGAGCAAGCGCACCACCGTCGGCGTGACCTACGGCGGCCAGTTCGGCAGCGGCAACCGCCAGCACACCGGCACGCTGGACGTGCGTTACCGCTACTGATGGCGGCAAGGCGGCCGGCGCCTGCGCGCTGGCCGCCATGACGGCGGCCCGTCTGCCTGACGCAGCACGGGCCGCCGGCTTTCAACCCGCCTGATCCAGGCGGTCGGCAAACCAGTCGCACACGAACGCGGTTCTTTCGGCCGCGTGGTTGTAGATCGTGTGCTCGCCATCTTCCCAGACCTTGAGCGTGCCCAGCGCGGGCGGCGCGGCATCCAGGAACGGTTGCTGGTCCGCCAGCTTGATCAGCGGGTCCGCGCCGCCGTGTATCACCAGTAGCGGGCAGCCGATGCGGTCGCGCCGCGCATCGAAGCGCATGCGGACGAAGTTGGCGGCCACGGCATCCAGGTCGGCGCTGCCCAGCATCGCGGCAGCCTGTTCGACGAAAGTGCGGAACGGCAGCAGCGAAGGCGCGGCCAGCGCGCCGTTCACGCAGCAGGCGGCAATGCGCGGATCGGCAGCCGCCGTCGACGCGGCCCACAGGCCGCCCACGCTATTGCCCCAGATGCCGGCGCGGCCCAGCGACGGATCGCCCACGACGCGATCGACAAAGCAGCGATACGCCGCCGCCATATCCACGTCCACGTGGATACGCTGCTCCAGCCGTGTTTCCCCCTGGCCCGGCCCCTCGGCCAGCAAGGTGGCGAGTCCCCTGGCCGCCAATTGGCGCGCGATCGGCCAATAGGCCATGCCCCAGCCGCTCTGCCCGCCGAATACGATGACCGTGCCGCGCGCGGCGCGCGCGGCGGGGCGGACCAGCCAGCCGATCAGACGCGCGCCGTTGAACGGCAGCTCCACCCGTTCCACCGGCAATTCCGACAGCCCGGCCAGGCGCCGCGTGGCCGCGCTCAGCCGCGCATACAGCTGCCGCTTGCGCGGCGTGTCGTCGTTGTAGGCCATCTGCGCGAACAGCAGGCAGGCGATCGCCTTTTCCTGCGCATCGCGGGCGGTGACGGGATGTCCGGCCCGTTCGGCCTGGCCGGCGCGCGCGAACTGGGCCTCGGCCAAGGCCTCGGCCGCCATGTCCCAGGGCTCGCCCTGCGCCGTGCGCGCGTGCAGCGCGATGGCGTCGGCGTAATCCATGCCACAATCGAGCAGCCGGGTCACGGGCATGGCCCGTTGCAAGGCTTGCGCGGCGGCGGATATCTCGGTGCTCATGCTGGCTCCTTCCTTCATGCCGCGCGCGCGTCCGCCGCCGATTGCGTCCGCCCGTCCGCCCGCCAGTACAGCTGGCGGCGCAGGTCATCGACCAGCGCGCCCAGATCGTCCAGCGTCGCTACCGACCCGAACACCGCGAAGTCCGGCCGGCTGAGATAGGCCTGGATGCCATGCGCATCCAGGAACGCCTGCTGGTCGCCGTCCAGGTCGACCACCGCGTCGCGACCGGCGCCATCGACCGACAACACCGCGTAACGACACCCGAGCTGCTCCAGGAAACGCAGCTGGCTCTCATCCAGATGGCGGGCCGGATGCTCGCGGGCGACGAGCTGGAAGCCGTAGCCGATCACTTCGTCCAGGCAGCCTTCCGCCGCGCCCTGGCGCACGCGCCCCTGCGGCGCGGGCGCTCCCGTCGCCGCCGCCAGGCCGCCGTCGCGCCCGCGTCCCAGCACGCCGTGCTCGATCCTCGGAAACGGCGGCATCGGCGGCACCTGGCCGGCGCGGAACGCCGCGTCGCGCTGGGCGACCTTGTCGAGGTCGTCCTCGTTGACCACCTGCCCCAGGAACAGGGACATCTGCGTGATCGCGGTCACGTGCGGGCGACGCTCGGCCTCGTAGCTGTCCAGCAAATCCTCGGACGCGCGCCCGCTCAGGACCAGGTCCAGTTTCCACGCCAGGTTGATGCCGTCGCGCATGCCGGAACAGGCGCCCTGCCCCATGTACGGCATCATGGTGTGCGCCGCGTCGCCCGCGAGGAACACGCGCCCCTCGCGCCAGCGCTCGGCGATGCGCGTCTCGAAGGTGTAGACCACGTGGCGCAGCAGCTTCAGGTCGTCCGGCCCCAGGCCGTAGCGTTCATGCAGCCAGCGCCAGCCGGCGTCCTCCTGTTCCCAATCGGCCGTTTCCTCGCCCGGCAGCACGCGCAGCTCGAAACGGGTGCGCCGCGTGCCGATCGGCATGTGCATGTAGGCGCGCGCCGGATCGCAGTAGATCGTCGTGCGGGCGCAGGCCGCGCCCAGGTCGCGCTGGTTCTCGGAATCCAGGTTGAGCCAGCGCTCGTTGTAGCCGAAGTCGCTGCGCTCGATGCCCAGCGTGCGGCGCACGAAGCTGTTGGCGCCATCGGCGCCGATGACGTAGCGCGCGCGGAATTCGCGGGGCGCGTCCGTCCATTGCGCGTCCTGTCCGCCGCGCCGGGGATGGGCGGACAGCGTCACGCCCTGCTCGTCCTGCTTCAGCGTGTCGACTTCCCAGCCGCGCAACACGGTCACGTTCGGGTAGCCCTTGGCGCGCGCCTCGACGGCATCCTCGATGTCGGGCTGGTAGATCGAGATGTGCGCGGGATAGCCGCAGGCCCGCCCGGTCCAGTTCAGTTCCAGCAGCAGATCACCGGCCGCGTCGCGATAGTGATAGGTGTCGACCGCCTTGG
>NZ_JBICCO010000077.1:0-33098 GCF_043119405.1 Achromobacter sp. 413638 | reverse complement strand
CCCCCCCCCCCCCCCCCCCCCCCCCCCCCCCCCCCCCCCCCCCCCCCCCCCCCCCCCCCCCCCCCCCCGGCCCCAGGCCAGGCTGCCTATCGCGGCCGCCTGCAGCAGCGCGGCGGCGGCCGCGAAGCGCAACGGCTGCTGCCCGGCCTGCTCCAGCTGCGCGCGCAGCAGGCCGAACAGCAGCGGGGCGAAGGCATAGGCGGCTTGCGAGAGCGCGGTGATCAAGGGCACGACGCGCAGCGCATCCTCGCGAGAAAACTCGGTCTGGGCGATGAGCGGCGGCAGCGAGGTGGCGTTGCCGATGCCGGAGCCGAACAGCAGCACGCCCAGCCACGCTGCCCAGAGCTGGCCCGGCGCCAGCGCCAGCACCAGCGAGCCGCAAAGCTGCACGCCATAGGCCGCGCAGGCCACCACGCGTCGGTCCGCGCCCGCCGGCATCAGCCAGCCCACCAGCGTGCGGCCCGCGATGGCGGCGGCGGTGGCCAGCCCCATCGCGATGCCGGCGGTCTGCGCGCCCAGCAAGGGCGCCAGCGCGGACAGCAGATGAGCGATCAGGCCGATCTGCGCCACCAGCCCCAGCGCCATGCCGGCGGCCAGGCTCAGAAAGGCGCGGTCGCGCCGCAGGCTGGGCACGCGTTCGGGCACGCCGGGGGGCGCGCTTGCGGACGCCGCGGCGGTTTCGCCATCGGGATGCTGGCCCAGGCGCTGCGGGGTCGCGGTGAATACCCAGCGCGACAGGGCCGCGATCAGCGTCACCATGATCAGTCCGATCCCTAGCGCGGCCAGGGGAAAGCCGGCCTGGGCGATCAGGAAGACCCACAAGGGCGAGAACAGCACGCCGCCCAGGCTGGCGCCGTTGTACGCCATGCTCAGCGCGGCCGGACGCCGGCGCGCGAACCACGGCGCGATCAGCGCGTTGACAGCCGCCGGACCCAGCGCCACCCAGCCGCCGCCGCTGACCAGCGCCGCGCCGTACAACTGCCAAGGCGCTTGCGCTAGCGACCAGCCGCATACGCCCAGCGCCAGCAGCACCGCGCCGGTCGCGGTGGTCGCGGGAACGCCGACGCGTCGATAGATGCGGGGCAGGTTGGCCACCACCGCCGCGCCGGTGAGAAAGTGCAGCGTCACCGCGCCGGACACCAGCGCGAGGCTCCAGCCGCTGCGTTGCGCGACCGCGTGCAGGAACACCGGGGGGCCATAAAAACCCACGCCCCAGCCGAAAATGGCCAGCGCGAAGGCGGCGTAAACAACGGTCCAGCCAAAGAACTTCGGGGGGCTGCGCATGGCGTTGCGGGTGTCTTGTTTCGATGAGCCGCAGTATGCTTGGGGCTGCGCATTACACTTCGATCAAGGCCGAAATATGGATTCCGACTTCGCCGACAGCCAGCTTTCTTCCGTCGCCGGCGCCATCGCCGATCCGGCGCGCGCGCGCATGCTGTGCCTGCTGCTGGACGGTCGCGCGCGCACCGCCACCGAGCTGGCCGCGGCCGCCGAGATCGGCGCGTCCACGGCCAGCAGCCATTTCCAGCGCCTGCGCGACCAGGGGCTGGTCGAACAGGCGGCGCAGGGCAAGCATCGCTACTACCGGCTGGCCAACGGCGAGGTGGCGCGCGCGCTGGAGGCCTTGCTGGTGGTGGCCGGCGCCGAGCGCACGCCGTTCAAGCCCAGCACGCCATCGGCGCTGCGCGAGGCGCGCACCTGCTACGACCACATGGCCGGCACCCTGGCGGTGCGCATGCACGACGCGATGCTGACGCGCCAATGGCTGGCGGCCGACGGCAAGGACTACGCGCTGACCCCGCTGGGCGAGGCCTCGCTCGCGCAGATCGGCGTGGACGCGGCTGAGGCGCGCCGCCGCCGTCGCCGCTTCGCCTGCCCCTGCCTGGACTGGAGCGAGCGCCGTCCGCACCTGGGCGGCGCGCTGGGCGCGGCCTTGCTGGACGCGCTGACCGAACGCGGCTGGGTCAGCCGCGACCTGGATTCACGCGCGGTGCGCCTCACGCGCAAGGGCGAGCGCCAGTTTCCGGCGTTCTTCGGCGATGCCGGCGCGCAGGCCGTCGCGGGCAAGGATTGGGACATCGCGTCCCGTCCGGCCGCGGCTTAGCGCACTGTCCAGACTTCGACATTCGGGCCGCGGATGCGGCCCTTTTCACATGGGCGCGGACTGGCCGCGCCCATGATCTTTCCTTTCTTCAACCTGCTACAGGAGTTTGCCGTGCCTACGCTGGCGCTGCCCGCAATCCGTCTGGCCTTGGGCCTGGTGACGGAACTGCGCATCGACGTGAATCACACGCCGGACGAAGTGGAGTCCGAACTGGACGCCATCCGCAATCGCATGAGCCGTTCTTCGGACCGGCTGTATGGGCTGCCGGAGGTCCGCACCGACATCCCTGGCCTGGTGCTGCGCCACCGCGAGGCGGATGGCGAGTACTACGTCTACGTGGTGGATCTGCGGCGCGACCGGGTGGCGGGCTACACGGTGTTCAACCGGCTGATCGAAGTCGGACGGCGCGCCGATCCCTATCTGCGCGCGCCGCATTCGAAGTACGCCGCGCCCTACCAGCGCATGGGGCTGGCGACGGCCGTGTACCGCTGGGGGCTGGACGCGGGACTGTGCATCATGAGCGGCGCGCGCCAGTCGGAAGGGGCGCATCGGCTGTGGCTGGGGCTGGCGCGCGACTACGAGCTGGGCTATGTGGACCTGCGGCGCAAGCGACTGAGCTACCTGGGCCGCGCGGTGGACGCGGCCGTGCTGGGCGATCTGCACACGCGCATGGTCCTGCTGGGCCGGGGCTGGACCCTGGAGCGGCACATGCAGGCGACGGGCATGACTTGGTCCGAAGGTGCGTGCACGCAACAGGAGCTAGGGTAATCCCGTAATCGATGCCTGCGCGGTCGTCGCGGCGAACCTTGCCATTGACCCGCAGGCCGCGTCAGGCCTGTCGATGCGCCAATCGACCGGACGCCGCGTAGCGGTCGATGAAAACGGGGACGAGACTTGTTCGACGCAACAGTGTTTCTGTCTTCTGCCGTCGTTACAAAACATATCCGAACTGTCATGAACAGGCGGGGTATGCTGGACCACAGATAGAGGGCATCCGAAGTGCATCAGAACAACTTGATCTACAAGGGATACCGCCTGACGGCCAGAGTATCCCGGGGCGCGGGCGCCGAGGTCCAGGCGCTGTCCAGCGGCCCCATCTTCATCGCATCGATCACCGTGGTCCAGGCGGGCGCCGTGCAGGATGGCGGCGACGAATATCCGGTACCGCGCTTCGCCGACGGCGGCTATGTCTACAGTCCGCGCGAGGCGGTGCACGCCGCGATACTGCATGGCCGCGAAATCGTCGACGGCCTGACCAGCGTTCCTTCCTGACGGCGCGCCGTGCTCAGTCCGCGAAGACCTCGCGCCAGTCGCGCGTCTTGGCCAGCGACCGCACGGTGGCGGACTGCTCCAGGATCGCCACCGCCTTCTTGAACTCCTCGGCCGAGGCGCCGTCCTCCAGGATGACCATGCGCGAATTGCGCGCATCGGCCATCTTCACATCCGACATCTTGCCGTGGGTCTGGTAGACCTGGGTCCAGTCCATCTTCTTGCCGGCCTTGAGCGCGATCGGCTCGATATAGGTCAGCGCGGTGCTGCCCGCGGCCCGCACGGCATAGGCGAAATCCGCGGTGTGGCCGCTGCTGCCCTTGGCTCGGGCGCCCTTGACCATGCGGTTCGCGCCCACGGCCTCGGCCAGCGCGCGGCCGACCTGCGCGCGAAAGCGCAGCTGGCTGAACCTGGGCATCCACTTGGCGCACTGGAACGACAGCGCCATGGCCAGCTTCACCGCGTCCCACAGCGCTTCCTGCAACTGTTCGTTGGGACCGGAGGCGACGATGGCGCCGGACTTGTCGAAATGCGCCAGGCTCACGCCGGGCGTCTCGTTCAGGATATCGATGCGCTTGGCCGCCACGTCGATGCCGTAGCTGGCCGCGTGCATGGCGGTTTCACAGGCGTCGGTCAGGTAGAACGAGGCGTCGTCGGGGCGCGCGATGAAGAAGGCGGCGTGCTGTCCGTCCAGGCCCAGCGTCATGGGCGATACGGCGCGAATGGCATGTTCGCCCGCGGGCAGGACGGTCCAGCCCGAGGCTTCCAGGAAAGTGCTCATAGGATCAATTCAATTTGGCGGCCTTTGAGCGGATGCGCGAAGCCGCCGGTCAGCGTGAGATTCGCGCGCGGCAGGAAATGCTGCATCAGCGCCGCGATGGTCTGCAGCGGCGGCGTCACCGGCTCGGCATAGCCTTCGCCCGCGTCCACCCACAGATGCTCGTGGCTGCGGTCGGCCAGCGGCTTGCGGAACAGCGGCCGGCCTTCGCCCACCAGGCTGGTATGGAAAGAGTCGTCGGTATCCACGCCGTACACGCGGTGCGGGCCCACGAACAGGCTGGCGCAGAAGGTCTCGGCCAGGAAGATCGTGGCCTGGCCATGCACATCGGTGCGCGCCGCGCGGTAGGTCACGCGGAAGATCACGTCTTCGCGCACTTCGCCCTTGACCTTGCAGGGGCTGGAGAACTCCATCCATTGCACATTGTTGGCCGCCGGCTTCGGCACCCAGGCAACCGGCTTTACGGTTTCCTTGGGTTCGGCAAGGATCTCTTGCACCTCATCAACGGTGATTAAGGGTTCGGACTTGTTGGCCATGAAACGGATATCGGGTCTGGGTCGCGCTGTCGAGGAGGCGTTGTCGTTGACGCCTTGCCGTCGATGCGTTGTCGTCGCTGCTTTGTCGTAGATACACCGCGCCGCTCGCGGGCAGCGGCGGGAGACTCACGCGTGCAACATTGCGAGGGGGCGTAATCTTACAAGAAGCGGCGCGATTACGTACTCACGCTGTATATCCATACAGCGTGAGCGCGGCGTCCGCCGGCCTACAGCTGGCCGGCCGAGAAGGTATCGCACTGCTTGAGGCTGCCGCCTTCCAGGCCGCGCTTGAACCAGCGCACGCGCTGTTCCGAGGAGCCGTGGGTGAACGTGTCGGGGACGACATAGCCCTGGCTCTGCTTCTGCAGCCGGTCGTCGCCGATGGCGGTGGCGGCGGCCAGCGCTTCTTCCACGTCGCCGCTTTCCAGGATGTGGCGGGCGGCGTTGGCGCGTTGCGCCCACAGGCCGGCGAAGCAGTCGGCCTGCAGTTCCATGCGCACCGACAGCGCGTTGGCCTGCGACGGGTTGCGGCGGCGCAGGTTGTCGACCTGGTCCGAGATGCCCAGCAGGTGCTGCACGTGATGGCCGACCTCGTGCGCGATCACGTAGGCCTGGGCGAAATCGCCCGGCGCCTTGAAGCGGTTCTTCAGCTCGTCGAAGAAGGCCAGGTCGATGTACACCTTGCTGTCGCCAGGACAGTAGAACGGCCCCATGGCGGACTGGCCGGTGCCGCAGGCGGTGGGAGTGGCGCCGCGGAACAGCACCAGCTTGGGCGGCGCGTAGCGGCGGTTCAGGTCGTTCTGGAAGATCGCGGCCCAGGTGTCCTCGGTCTCGCCGAGCACCTTGGCCACGAAACGGGCCTGCGGATCGTCCGCCGGCGGGCGCTGCGCCGGCGCCTGCTGTTGCTGCGCGGTCGGGCCTTCGGCCATCTGCAGCACGACGTTGGGATCCACGCCGAAATACATGGCCACCAGCGCCAGCACGATGGTGCCGATGCCGATGGTGCCGCGGCCGCCGATGCGCGGGCCGCTCGCGCGGCGGTCTTCCACATTGTCGCTTTCGCGCGAGTCGTCCAAACGCATTTTCTTCTCCGGGCGGGCCACAGGCCCGCCATATTGCATTACCGCGCTTGCCTGCGCGGCCTTCAGGAGTGTTAGGATAAACCCATGGCTCTGTTTCTATCCATTCATCCCGAGAATCCCCAACCGCGCCTGCTCAAGCAGGCGGCCCAATGGCTGGGCGAAGGGGGCCTGGTGGCGGTGCCCACCGATTCCAGCTACGCGGTGGTGGCGCGGCTCGACGACAAGAACGCCGCCGACCGCCTGCGCCGGCTGCGCGGCCTCGACGACCGCCATCACCTGACCGTGCTGTGCCGCGACCTGGCCGAGATCGGCCATTTCGCCCGGGTCGACAACCGCCAGTACCGGCTGCTCAAGGCCGCCACGCCCGGCCCCTGGACTTTCATCCTGGAAGCCACCAAGGAAGTGCCGCGGCGCGTTTCGCATCCCTCGCGCAAGACCATCGGCATTCGTGTGCCGGACCACGTCGTCATGCTTGGCCTGCTGGAGCAGACGGACGGGCCGCTGCTGTCGACCACGCTGATTCCCAAGGACGAGTCCGACGCGCTCAACGACGCCGAGGACATCCGCGCGCGCTACGACCATGAACTCGCGGCCATTCTCGACGCGGGCGCCTGCCCGCAATCGCCCACCACTGTCATTGACCTGACCAGCGACGAACCCGTCGTCGTGCGCGTCGGGCGCGGCGATCCCGCCAGCCTGGGCCTGGCCTGAGCACCGGGCTCGCGGGCTGATCCAAAAAGAATCTCCGCTGCCTTGCGGCGCGCCGGCTTCGGCACTTTACAATCCGGTTCGCCATGAACGACATCATCCAAACCATCGCGGTCTACGCGCTGCCGGTCATCTTCGCGATCACGCTGCACGAGGCGGCCCACGGCTATGTGGCGCGCCTGTTCGGCGATCCCACGGCTTACCAGGCCGGTCGCATCAGCCTGAACCCCGCGCGCCACATCGACCCGGTGGGCACGCTGCTGGTGCCGGTGGCGATCCTCTTGGCGTCCAAGCTGCTGGGCAGCCCGGGCATGCTTTTCGGCTGGGCCAAGCCCGTGCCGGTCGATTTCGGGCGCCTGCGCCGGCCCAAGCAGGACATGCTGTGGGTGGCGCTGGCCGGACCGGCGGCCAACATGCTGATGGCCGTGCTGTGGGCCCTGGCGCTGCGGCTGTTCCTGGAATCGGGCATGCAGGAGAGCTTCTGGTTCGAGATGGGCGTGGCCGGCGTCAACGTCAATCTGGTATTGATGGCGCTGAACCTGCTGCCGCTGCCGCCGCTGGACGGGGGACGGATCGTTTTCAGCCTGCTCCCCAACCGGCTGGCCTGGCAATATTCGAAAATCGAGCCCTACGGGCTGATGATCGTGGTGGTGCTGCTGGCCACCGGCGTGCTGTGGACCTTGATGCGTCCCATAATCGGGCTGGGTACCTCGATCGTCCAGTGGTTTCTGCTATAGGATTCCCGCCAAATTCCGTTAAACTCGTCGGTTTAATCGATTGTGGCCCCGGGGCAATCCCGCCATGGGGCTATGGAGCCTCTCATCTATGGCATCCCCTGCAACCGCCGCAGGCGTTGGTTCCCAGGGCAGTTCGTCCCAGGGCAATTCGTTCCAAGGCAGCATGGTGGCCCTGGTCACCCCCATGCGGGCCGACGGCAGTCTTGATTACGCCGCCTACCGGTCGCTGATCGACTGGCACGTCCAGGAAGGCACGGACGCGCTCGTGGTGGTCGGCACCACCGGGGAGTCTCCCACCGTCTCGATGGAAGAGCACGCCGAGCTGATCCGCGTCGCCGTCGAACACGCCGCCGGCCGCATCCCGGTCATCGCCGGCGTGGGCGCCAACTCCACCGACGAAGCCATCCATCTGACCCGCCACGCCAAGGCCGTGGGCGCGCAGGCCGGCCTGTCGGTCGTGCCGTACTACAACAAGCCCTCGCAGGAAGGCCTGTACCGCCACTTCCGCGCCATCGCCGAAGCGGTGGATCTGCCGACCATTCTCTACAACGTGCCGGGCCGCACCGTTGCCGACATGAGCAACGAGACGGTCCTGCGCCTGGCGCAGGTGCCCGGCATCATCGGCATCAAGGACGCCACCGGCGACATCGCGCGCGGCGGCCTGCTGTTGCGCGAGGCGCCGGCCAGCTTCCAGGTCTTCAGCGGCGACGATCCCACCGCGGCCGCCCTGATCCTGCTGGGCGCGCGCGGCAATATTTCCGTGACCGCCAACGTGGCGCCGCGCCTGATGCGCGAGCTATGCGCGGCCGCCCTGGCTGGCGACGTGCCCCAGGTGCGTGAACTTAACGCCCGCCTGGCGCGTCTGAACAAGGCCTTGTTCGTCGAGGCTAATCCCATTCCCGTCAAGTGGGCGCTGGCCCAGATGGGCCGCAGCGAGCTGGGCTACCGGCTGCCGCTGGTCGAGCTCGGTGCGCAGCACCATGAGACGGTGCGCCGCGCCCTCCAGGAAGTGGGCCTGCTCTAAATATCGTGAGGATAAGTATGAACAAGCGTCATGCCGGCCTGTCGGCATTGATGTCTCTGGTACTGTTGGCCGGCTGCAGCGAGGTCAATCAGTTCCTGGGCAAAGAAGAATCCGTCAACTACAAGAGCGCGGTCAGCCAGCGCGGCGAGCCTCTGAGCATTCCGCCCGACCTGACCCAGGCCGCCAGCGATCCGCGCTATCGCGCGCCGGTGTCCGGCTCGACCACTTATTCGCAGTTCCAGCAACAAGGGCAGACCCAGGCCACCGCGCCCAAGTCCACCAATGTGCTGCCCGACCGCCAGGACATGCGCGTCGAGCGCGACGGCGACCTGCGCTGGCTGGTCATCAACCGTCCGCCCGAAGACATCTTCCCGCGCGTCGTGGACTTCTGGACCGAGAGCGGCTTCACGATCCAGAGCAACAACCCCAAGGCCGGCCTGATCGAGACCGACTGGGCCGAGAACCGCGCCAAGATCCCGGAAAGCTGGCTGCGCCAAGCGCTGGGCAGCGTGCTGGAACAGGCCTGGGATAGCGGCGAGCGCGAGAAATTCCGCACCCGTGTCGAGCGCGTCAACGGCCACACCGAGATCTACGTCAGCCATCGCCAGATGCTGGAGAAGCGCGTCGGCTCCGACGGCTCGCAGGTCCAGTGGCAGAACGGCAAGGAAGATCCGGGCCTGAACGCCGCCATGCTGGCCCGCATGCTGGTGTTCCTGGGCACCGATGTCGACAATGCCCGCAAGCTGGTGCAGCAGGCCGAGGCCGCGCCGCAGAAGCCTGCCGTGCAGCAGGACGTCCGCGCCCAGGGCGCGCAGTTGGTCGTCGACGAGTCCTTCGACCGCGCATGGCGTCGCGTTGGCGTGGCGCTGGACAGCGGCGGCTTCGCCGTGGAAGACCGCGACCGCTCCGCCGGCGATTACTTCGTGCGCTACGTCGACACCGACACCGGCGAGAAGAACGAACAGCCGGGCTTCTTCAGCCGCATGTTCTCGGGCGACAAGAAGGCGCAGGCGCCGCAGTACCGCATCCACGTGGCCGGTTCGGGCAACCAGACCAACGTCACGGTCCTGGACGCGAACGGCCAGCGCGACAGCAGCGCCACCGCCCAGCGCCTGCTGAGCGTGCTGAAGGACAAGATGTAAACCTGGCATCGCGGCGGGCATCGCGCCCGCCGTCAGGCATCAGGTTCAGGCCCCGGTTTTTCCGGGGCCTTTTCTTTTTCGGGCGGGCCACGTGCCAGACCGTGTTTTCCGCGCGCGGACAGCAAATAGCCCCGGCCATGCCGGGGCTATTCTTCAACCACAGAGCGGGGGTTCTGCGCTGCGGCGGATTAAGACGCCGGAGTGGTCGAGCCGCCGGGCGTGGTGGAGCCGCCGCCGGGCGTGGTGTTGGGCGCGGGCGCCGGTGCTGGCGAGGTGCCCGAGGGCGCGGGCGCGCTGGTGGCCGGAGCCGGGTTGGAAGCGGGCGGCGCCGTCTCGTCCTTCTTGTTGCACGCGCTCAGCGCGACGGCCAGCACCGAGGCAACGATCAAGGTTTTGCTCATCATTTTTGGACTCCTGTAGATGATGACTCTTGAAACCCACTCAGGGGAAACCAGGAGTCAGGCTACAGGAACTCGCTGCGCGCGCCGGTTTTCAAATTAAAGCGGTGGCATCCCAAAGGCAACAAACCTTTCCGCGCGGTGTGATGTCTTTCCTTATGTGTCCCCGTGCACAGACCTCATTGCGTTCTGTGCGCGATGGATACGCGCAGGTGTCCGGATCCTACAGCGCGCCGCGGGATCCGGCCCGGCGAACACTAGGCCGCTACGTAGCGGATCCAGCCGGAATCCAGCCAGTCGGCCAGGCAGGACCGGGCCTCGTCCGACAGCCTGGCGCAGAGCGGATCGGCGCAGTCCAGGCGGCGGGTGTCGGCCAGTTTGCGCAGCGCGGCGTCGGTCGGAACCATCGCGGTCTCGCCGTTGATGAAGAGTTGTTTGCCGCGATAGAGCATGCGGCTGCGGCGGTCCAGCAGCAGGCTGCCGGATGCGGGCCAGTCTTCTTCCAGGTCCACATCCATGTCCTCGGGCGCATCGAACACGCTGAGGTTGCTGGGCTCGGTCAGCCAGCAGCCCAGGAAGCGCGAGGCCAGAGCCTCGTCGAAGCGCAGTTTGTCCACGGTTTCCAGCGTGGCGGCGATCAGGCCGTCGGGCAGTTCCGCCGGCGTGGCGACAGCCGGCTGCGCCGGATCGCGGTAGACGGCCGACAGCTTCGGGCCGGGCAGCGCCGGTTCGCCGTAAGGACCGCCCAGCAGGCCGACGCGCGCCATGACCTGGTCGGCGGCCGCTTCCAGCAGCCCGCGCGCCAGCGTGGCCTGCGTGGGCGCGCGAAAGCCGATCGAGATGGTCATGCAGCCGTCGCCCACGGCGATGCCGTCGTGCGCGGCCTGCGGCGGCAGGTAGAGCATGTCGCCGGGCGACAGCACGGCGCTGGCCTCGGGCTCGAAGCGGCTCAGGATCTTCAGCGGCAGGCCAGGCTCCAGCGACAGATCCTTCTGGCGGCCGTAGCGCCATTCGCGCTGGCCGGCGGCCTGCAGCAGGAATACGTCATAGCTGTCGAAGTGCGGACCGACGCCGCCGCCGTGGCTGGCGATGCTGATCATCACGTCGTCCAGGCGCGCATCGGGGATGAAGCGGAACTGCTGCATCAGTTCGGCCGCGGCGTCGCTGTGCAGGTCCACGCTCTGCACCAGCAGCGTCCAGTCGCCCTCGTTGTCCTTGGGCAGGCGGGCGAAGGGGCCGTTCTCCATCTGCCATTCGCCGTTCTCGCGCCAGATCAGGCGCGATTCCACGTCGTCGCGGCGCGCCAGCTTCTTGATCGCGGCGATGGCGACGGGCGGCTTGAAGCCGGGAATCGCCTGGCGGATCAGCAGGGGCTTCTTCTGCCAGTAGCGGCGCATGAAGTCGTTGGGGCTCTGGTTGCCCAGCAGCGGCAGGGGATGATCGAGGTTCATTGCAGATGCTTCTTGAGACGGTAGAGGGCGTCCAGCGCTTCGCGCGGGGTCAGGCTGTCGGGATCGATGGAGGCGAGTTCGTCGCGCAGCGCATCCAGCGCCTCGAGGGCGCCGGAGCGTTCGGCGGCGGCCTCGGCCTGCGCGTCGGCGTCGGCCGCGGCGGCGAACAGGCCGAGCTGCGGCGTGGGCGCGCCCTGGGATTCCAGGCGTTCCAGTTCGCGCGTGGCCTGCCGGATCACGGCGGCCGGCACGCCGGCGCGTTGCGCGACCTGAATGCCGTAGCTGCGGCTGGCCGGGCCTTCGCGGACTTCGTGCAGGAACACAATGCCGCCGGCGGATTCCGCCGCCGCCAGGTGCACGTTGGCCGCCGAAGGCTGTTCGGACGGCAGGCGGGTCAGTTCGAAGTAGTGTGTGGCGAACAGCGTCAGCGCGCGGTTGTGCGCCAGCAGGCGGCAGGCGATGGCCCAGGCCAGCGCCAGGCCGTCGTAGGTCGAGGTGCCGCGGCCGATCTCGTCCATCAGCACCAGGCTGTTGGGCGTGCTGGCCGAGAGAATGGCGGCGGCTTCGGTCATTTCCATCATGAAGGTGGAGCGGCCGCCCGCCAGATCGTCGGCCGCGCCGATGCGGGTGAAGATGCGGTCGATCTTGCCGACGCGCGCGCTGGCCGCCGGCACGAAGCTGCCGGTGCGCGCCAGCAGCGCGATCAGCGCGACCTGCCGCATATAGGTCGATTTACCGCCCATGTTGGGGCCGGTGATGAGCAGCATGCGGCGCGCCGGGTCCAACCGGCAGCCGTTGGGCGTGAAGCGTTCGATGGCGTTCTCGACCACAGGATGGCGGCCCGCGTCGATATCGATGTCGGCCTGCTCGGACAGCTCGGGCGCCACCCAGTCGTGGCGGCGCGCGTGCTCGGCCAGCGCGGCCAGCGTGTCCAGTTCGGCCAGCGCCGCGGCGCAGTCGGACAGCGGGCGCACGTGTTCGGCCAGCACGTCCAGCAGCTGCTCGAACAGCCATTTCTCGCGCGCCAGCGAGCGGTCCTGCGCCGACAGCACCTTGTCTTCCCAGGTCTTGAGCTCGGGCGTGATGTAGCGTTCGGCGTTCTTCAGCGTCTGGCGGCGGCGGTAGTCCTCGGGCACCTTGGCGGTCTGGCCCTTGGTCACTTCGATATAGAAGCCGTGGACGCGGTTGAACTCCACGCGCAGGTTGCTGATGCCGGTGCGCTCGCGCTCGCGGGCTTCCAGCTGCAGCAGGAAGTCGCCGCCGTCGGCGGCCAGGCCGCGCAGCTCGTCCAGTTCGGCATCGAAGCCCGCCGCCAGCACGCCGCCGTCGCGGATGGCCACGGCCGGCTCGGGCGCGATGGCGCGGGTCAGCAGGCCGGCCAGGTCGGGGTCGACGGACAGTTGGGCCAGCAGCTCGCCCAGGCGCGGCGAGGACGACATGGGGGCGACCAGCTCGCGCAACGCGGGCAGCGCGTGCAGCGCGTCGCGCAGGCTGGCCAGCTCGCGCGGGCGCACCGAGCGCAGCGCCAACCGCGCGGCGATGCGTTCGATGTCGGGAAAGGCGTTGAGCGTGGCGCGCAGCGTTTCCAGCAGGCCGGCGGCGCCGAAGGTCTGTTCCACGTCCATGCGGCCGGCCAGCAGCGCCGAGATGGCGTGCTGGCGCGCCAGCGCCGGCGCGTTCTCGCGCAGCGGGTGATGCAGCCAGCGCCGCAGCAGCCGGCTGCCCATGGGCGTGCGGCAGCCGTCCAGCAGCGAGAACAGCGTGGGCGCGTCTTCGCCCGACAGGGTCTGGGTCAGTTCCAGGTTGCGGCGCGTGACCGGGTCCAGCAGCACGTACTGGCCGGGGCGCTCGGCCGACAGGCTCTGCACGTGCGCCAGCGCCTGCGACTGGGTGCGCGCGGCGTAGCGCAGCAGCGCGCCGGCGGCGCAGACGCCGGCCGGCATGTCCTCGACATCGAAGCCCGCCAGCGTGTCGGTCTTGAAATGCGCCAGCAGGTGGGCGCGCGCGCTGTCGCCCTCGAAGTGCCAGTCGGGCACGCGGGCGCGGGCGCCGTCGAACGAGAAGGGCAGCTCGGCGCTCTCGGCGCAGATGATCTCGGCCGGCGCGACGCGGTGCAGCTCGGATTCCAGCTGGGCCGGCGCGCATTCGGTGACGCGGAAGTCGCCGCTGGCCAGGTTCAGCCAGGCCAGGCCGGCGCGCGGCGCGCGCGCATTGCCGCCGATGAAGATCGAGGCCAGCGCGCGGTCGGCCTTGGCCGGCAGCAGCGCATCGTCGGTCAGCGTGCCGGGCGTGACGATGCGCACGATGCGGCGCTCGACCGGTCCCTTGGACGTGGCCGGGTCGCCGATCTGTTCGCAGATGGCGATCGACTCGCCCAGCGCCACCAGCCGCGCCAGGTACTGTTCCATGGCGTGCACCGGGATGCCGGCCATGGGTATCGGCGTGCCGTTGGACGAGCCGCGCTTGGTCAGCGTCAGGTTCAGCAGCCGCGCGCCGCGCTCGGCGTCTTCGTAGAACATTTCATAGAAGTCGCCCATGCGGTAGAACAGCAGCAGCGGCCCGGCCTCGTTCTTGAGGCGCAGGTACTGCTGCATCATGGGAGTATGGCCCACGAGGGCGTCGGCGGCGGTGGTCTGTGTTGCGGAATTCATGCCCGTGATTGTATCGGGCCGGGCAATAGGACAAAGAGACGGTTTCGCGCCGGACTTGATCCCCGTCGCTCGCCCTGGGCACAATCACTGCCTGGGCGGCACAGACCCGCCGCCGGAGCCTTTCATGCCGGATTTCCCCAACGACGACACCCAACTGGATGCCAGCGAGCGCGTGCGCATCGCCAGCGCCGGCCACACGGCCGAATTCGCGCCCGCAGCGGGCGGACGCCTGACCGGCTTGTCCACGGACGGGCTGGACTGGATCGTGCCGCTGGCCGAGACGGACTGGCCGGCGGCCAAATGGCCGCGCGCCGGCTCGTATCCGCTGGCGCCGTATTCCAACCGCATCCGCGACGGCGTCTTCACCTTCGACGGCGCGCGCCATCGGCTGCGCTCGCTGGCGGGGCGGTCCGAGGCCATCCACGGCAGCGGCCTGTACCTGCCGTGGCAGGTGCGGGCGCTGGAGGCCGACTCGGTCGACCTGGTGCTGGACGCGCCGGCCGGGACGATGGGTTGGGCCTGGCCGTTCGAATGCGTGCAGCGCTATCGGCTGGATGCCGGCGGCCTGAGCCTGACACTGATCATGCGCAATGGCGGCGATACGCCCATGCCCTTCGGCTTCGGCATCCATCCGTACTTCACGGCGCGGCGCGTGGCGCTGCATGCGCGCCGGCTGTGGCCGGCCGATGAGCGCGGCCTGCCCACGGGCAGCAAGGTCACGCATGTGCGTGAGCTGCGCCAGTCGGCCGAGGGCTGCGATACCTATCTGTCGCAATGGGAAGGGCGCGCCACGCTGCATTGGGACGACGGGCGCGAGCTGGCCCTGCGGGCCGATCCGGCCTTTGCGCATCTGGTGGTGTACACCGCGCCCGGCGCCGATTTCCTGTGCGTGGAACCGGTCAGCAACGTGGCCGACGCCTTCAACCTGGCGGCGGGCGACGCGCGCACCGGCATGCGGGTATTGGCGCCGGGCGAGCGCTACAGCGCCTCGCTGCGCATGGATTTCCAGCTTGGAAAGCCCGGCGCGATCAGGCGATAATCCGCCGACATCAAGCCAGGGAGTCTCCAAGTGAAAAAGCTCAGCACCGAACAATTGCAGGCAACGGCGGAAATCTTGCGCCGGGTGCAGGAGCGGCTCGCGCGTTCGGGCAGCCTGCCGCTGGAGCCCACCCTCTACGCCTGCGCCAAGGGATACCGCCGCAGCGTGGCGGACTACGCCTGGTCCTGGCTGTCCGGCCTGCTCGCGCCGCACAAGAGCCTGTCGGCCTGGATGGACGCGCACCAGCCGGACTGGCGCGCCGGCAAGACGCCGGCGGCGGTGGTCTATGCCCGCAGCGAGAACGGCTGGTTCTCGTGGCTGATCGCCGAGCTGGAAGCCGAGATCAACGATCCCCAGGCGCGCGCCCGGCGCGACGCGCGCGGCTAGTGGTGTGCTGTCTGTTCGTGCCGTTCAGCGCGGGAGCTTGCCGCCACGGTAGCGCCTGAACAGCGCGTACAGGGCCTCGAGCAGGGCGGCGACCAGCAGCGCGGCCAGCACCGAGGCGCAGACCAGCGCATCCCACAGGCGCGGCGGACCGACCCGGAACTGGATGGTGTCCAGGATCAGGCCGGACGTGGTGCCGGCCACCAGCACGGCCAGCCAGCCTTGCAGCGGGACGAAACGAAGCAACAGTAGAGTCAAGGCGACCATGGCCCAGAGGCTGGGTTCCAGGGCCTGGTCGAGCATGTGGGCGAGCAGGGGAGTTCTCCGGACGGTGCGCGGCTGCCATCGGGCATCGCGCAAACGCGGTTTTAACCGTTTCCGCGTTGTAATACGAGATGCCCGTCGCAAGAAGCCCGCTGGCGGTCGCCCCGGCGACCATCCCTGGCTGTCAGAAGCCTTCCAGCACCACCTTGCCCTGGGCGCGGCCGCTTTCGATGAAGGCGTGCGCGCGCCGCAGGTTGGCGGCGTTGATCGTGCCGTAGTGTTCGCCCAGCGTGGTCCGCAACCGGCCCTGGTCGATCAGGCGCGCGGCCTGATTCAGCAGTTCATGCTGAGCGATCATGTCGGGCGTCTGGTGCAGCGGCCGCGCGAACATGAATTCCCAGTGCAGCGAGGCCGACTTGCGCTTGAGCAGGCGCACGTCGAGGGCGGCCGGGTCGTCGATCAGCGCGATCCGGCCTTGTGGCGCGATGGCCTCGGCGATCTGCGCGAAATGCTGGTCGCTGTTGGTCAGGCTGGCGATGTGGCTGACTTCGTTGATGCCGATGCGCCGCAGTTCCCCGGCCAGCGGCTGGCCGTGGTCGATGACGTGATGCGCGCCCAGCTCGCGCACCCAGGCCTGGGTCTGCGGGCGCGAGGCGGTGCCGATCACGGTCAGGCCGGTCAGCTGGCGGGCCAGCTGGACCAGGATGGAACCCACGCCGCCGGCCGCGCCCACCACCAGCAGGCTCTGCTGGCTGGGCAAGGCGTTGTCCAGCACGCGCAGCCGGTCGAACAGCAGTTCCCAGGCGGTGATGGTGGTCAGTGGCAGCGCGGCGGCCTGGGCATAGTCCAGGCTGTCCGGCATGCGGCCGACGATGCGCTCATCGACCGCGTGCAGTTCGCTGTTGGCGCCGGGGCGGTCCAGCGCGCCGGCGTACCAGACGCGGTCGCCGGGCTTGAACAGGCTGACGCGCGATCCCACGGCGCGCACCACGCCGGCCGCGTCCCAGCCGATGACCTCGGGCTGGCCGTCCCGGGGCTTGCGGTTGGCGCGGATCTTCACGTCCACGGGGTTCACGGAGATGGCGCGCACCTCGACCAGCAGGTCGCGCTCGCCCGGCACGGGCTCGGGCAGCGTGATGTCGCGCAGCGCCTCGGGATGATCGGCGGGCAGGTTCTCGAAATAGGCGATGGCTTTCATGTCAGGATTCCGGATGATGGGTGGGCGGGTTCAGGCGATCGAGCGGACCACGCCGCCGTCCACGCGCAGCGCCGCGCCGTTGGTGGCCGAGGCCTGAGTCGAGCAGGCGTACACCACCATGTTGGCCACTTCCTCCACCGTGGCCAGCCGGCGCAGCAGCGAGCTGGGGCGGTTCTGGGCGATGAAGTCGCGCTCCATCTGCGCCTGCGGCACGCCCTGCGCCTGCGCCAGCTCGGCGAAGAAGGACGCCACGCCTTCCGAGCGCGTCGGACCGGGCAGCACGGCGTTGACGGTCACGCCGGTGCCGGCTGTCAGTTCGGCCAATCCGCGCGATACGCCGAGCAGCGCCGTCTTGCTGACGCCGTAGTGGATCATTTCCGCGGGAATCTGCAGCGCCGATTCGCTGGACAGGAAGACGATGCGCCCCCAGTTGGCCGCCAGCAGGCGCGGCAGGTAGTAGCGCGACAGGCGCACGCCGCTCATGACGTTGACGTCCAGCATGTACTGCCAGTCGTCGTCGGTGATTTCGGTGAAGGACTTGGGCGCGAAGTAGCCGGCGTTGTTCACCAGGATGTCCACGTCCGGATGCGCGGCGCAGATCGAGGCGGCGCCGTCGGCGGTGGCCAGGTCGGCCTGCACGGTGCCCAGACGCGCGCCGGGCACGCGCGCGGCGATCTCCTGCGCGGCGCGCGCCAGCTTGCCGGCGTCGCGGCCGTGCAGCACCACCTCGGCGCCGGCCTCGGCCAGCCCCTGGGCGATGGCCTGTCCGATGCCGCCGGACGAGCCGGTGACGAGCGCCTTCTTGCCGTTCAGTTCGATTTTCATGTGAGGGTTCCTGAGTGTGTCGGGTTTGCCGCGGCGGTGGCGGGCTTGTCCGCCGACCGACGCTGATGAATCGAGGTGTGGCCATCATTGCCCGGCGCGGGCATGTGAAAAACCGGCTAGCATCGGAACCAGTTTCAATAATTTTTTGAAAATGAGGACATCATGGTCCGCTTCGAAGATCTGAGGATCTTCGTGTCCGCGGCCGACCACGGCAGCTTCTCGGCCGCCGCGCGCGAGCTGGACCTGACGCCGGCGGTCGCCAGCGCCGCCCTGAAACGGCTGGAGCTGACGCTGGAGACCCGACTGTTCGTCCGCTCCACGCGCAGCCTGCGGCTGACGGCGGACGGCGAGCGCTACCTGGAGTACGCCCGCTCGGCCATCGCCACGCTGGACGCCGGCCGCAACGCGCTGGCGCGCGACAAGACCGCCATCAGCGGCACGCTGTCGATCTCGGTGCCCTCGGACCTGGGGCGCAACGTGCTGTTGCCCTGGCTGGACGAATTCCAGCGCCGCCATCCCCGCGTCGGCTTCCAGGTGCGCATCAGCGACCGGCTGGCCGATTTGTTCCGCCAGCCGGTGGACCTCGCGGTGCGCTACGGCACGCCCGCCGACTCCAGCCTGGTGGCGCTGCCCTTGTCCGAATCCAACCGCCGCGTGGTGTGCGCGTCGCCGGCCTATCTGGCGCGTCACGGCACGCCGCAGGCGCCCGCCGACCTGCGCCGCCACAACTGCCTGTCCTTCGTGCTGGGCGAGTCGCTGCACGACCGCTGGACCTTCGAGCGCGACGGCGTGTCCCAGACCGTGCCGGTAAAGGGCGACCGCGTCAGCGACGACGGCGAACTGGTGCGCCGCTGGGCGCTGGCCGGTTGCGGCGTGGCCTATAAATCGCGCTACGACGTGCTGGAAGACCTGCGCGCCGGGCGGCTGGTGCAGCTGTTCGGCGACCATCTGGGCGAGCCTTCGCCGCTTTACCTGCTGTGCGTGCACCGCATGCTGCTGTCGCCGGCGGTCAAGCGCCTGCGCGCCTGCCTACAGGAGCGCTTCGCCGCGTTCGAGGCAGGCTGAGCGCGGTCCGCCGGACGGCGCGCATCAGGCTCGAGGCGCGCCGGACGGCGCACTCCCAGGCATCAGGCTTCAGGCGGCCGCGTGGCGCGCCTGGCGGTTGGCGGCGCGGGTGCGCGCGGCCTTCTTGGCAGCGGCGCTCCGGCCGGCCGCGCCTTTGGTTCGGGCGGCTTTGCGCGCGGCGGCGGAACGGTCGGCGGCGCTGCGCTGGCTGGCGGCCGCGCTGGCCTGGCGCGAGAGCGCCTGGGGCGATGCGGGGCGGGCGTTTTCTTTCTTCAGCGCGCCGGCGGCGGCGCGCGCCCGGCTGCGCGATTTCGCTTGGCCGTCGCCAGCGGCCTTCAGGTCCTGTTCGGCCTTGCGCTTGACTGCCGCGCTGGCATGCTTGGGCGCGGGCAGCTTGACGCCGGCGCGGCGCGCCTTTGACAGGCCGATGGCCACTGCCTGCTTGGTCGAGCGCACGCCGTGCTTGCCGGCGCGCACATGCTCGATTTCCTCGCGTATGAATTCGCCGGCTTGCGTGGATGCCGACTTGCCTTGGCGTTTGTCGCGCGCGGCGCGTTCCAGGGTTTTGCGTTCGGGCATGATTCCCTCCGTGCTTGCGTTGCGAAAGCGGCTTCGCCGGATGGCTTCCTGCTGGCGCGACGAAACCGCGCACCCCCAGTCTAGGTTGGCTGGCGTATCCTGTGTGTTCGAATGGATTGCCGGTCGTAAGCGCCGGATTCGTCGCCGGCCGACAGTTCGTGACTGATTCCTTCCACAGGAGACACGCGATGTCCAACCACGTCTACAAGCAGATCGAGCTGGTGGGTTCCTCCACCAAGTCCACCGACGACGCCATCAAGCAGGCGATCGAGCGGGCCTCCGAAACCTTGCGCCATCTGGACTGGTTCGAGGTCACAGAAGTGCGTGGCCACATCAAGGACGGCAAGGTGGCGCACTGGCAGGTCGGGCTGAAGATCGGCATGCGCCTGGAAGGCAACGAATAGCGGCGCCGCGCCTGGCGGTCTGGAACCACGCCGGGCAGCAGGGCTCGGACCCGGCCTCGGACCGCCGCAAGACGCCGCCCGGGCCGCAATCCGCCCCGTTGCCGGGTCGCGGACAGGTCATTCTTTGACCAGCGATCGCAAGTCCTTGCCCCCAAAGACGATTTTCAGCTTGTCACTGGACTGTTAAGAGGCTTGTCCACATTCGGTGGGGACAAACGGGCATGCCTTGTGGACGATGGCGCCGACCCGCGCCCGCGACAGGTGGATGGGCGGGGGCTGCTCGTTTATTGCCCACGAGTTCCAAGTCATTGACGCGAAAGAGGATTTGCAGGCTGCCCGCAAGCTGTCCTCAGCCTTGTCCACATTTGGCGGGGACAACCAGGGGGGCGGGGATATCCGGGGATTGGGCGTTTCTTGAGCAGCGTCTGTAGCGCTTTGATTGCAAAGGGGATTTCGCATCTGCCCTCATGCTGTCCTCATGCTTTTCCACAGAAGGCGGGGACAATTGCGCAGCGTGGGGATGAATGCCGCGTCGAGCTGTCCGCATGCCGGCAAAACAGTGGATAACAGGGCTGCGCAGGGTATTTTGGAGCGATTGCGCAGTTTTTGATCGGCCCTTGCAAGTGCTTGGCGCAGCAGGGTTTTTCCATGCTGCCCCAAGGCTGTCCTCAAGCTTCTCCACAGTTGGCGGGGATAAGCCCACAGCCACGCGTGCGCCGACGGGCGCATGCCCGGATCGGGAGGACGCCGGACGCGGGAACGAGCCGCGTCCGGTCATGGCGGCGATCAGGCGTTGAACTTGCGGATCCAGTCGACGTAGCGGTCGATCCAGCCTTGCAGGAACTTGCGCGTGCCTTCGTTGGTGATCTCGTACTGGTCGTTCACCAGGCCGTCCGAGTACTGCAGGAAGACCTCGGGCGTGGTCAGCGTGCTGGCGCCTTCGGCGGCCAGGATGTTGCGCAGGTGCTGCTGCATGAGCGCGGTGCCGGCGGCGCTGGGCGAGGTGCCGAGCACCCCGGCGGCCTTGCCGGCCCAGGAGTTGTGACCCCACGGACGCGAGCCCCAGTCGATGGCGTTCTTGATGGCGGCGGGCACCGAGCGATTGTGCTCGGGCGAGACGAACAGCACGCCCTGGGATTCGGTGATCTGCTGCTTGAGCTTGGCCACGCCCGGGGGCAGGTTGTTCTCGTTGTCCTGGTTGAAGAGCGGCACGTCCAGATTCACGTAGTCGAATTTGAAATCCGGCGGAACCAGTTTTTCCAGCGCGCGGGCCAGGCGCAGATTGATCGAGGCGGCGCGCAGGCTGCCGACGAAAACGGCGATCTTGTAGGTGCTCATGGGACGCGTGCTCCAAGTGGGGGAGGGGGTCGGGACAGTGTAGACGCGCAATCCCGCAGGCTCAATGCGGGCCGCTACGTCCGCTGCGCAACCCGGCTGGCACGCCGCTTGCTTGATGTTCCGGTGCCAGGCTTGCCAGTTGTCGCGAGCCGCTCAGGAGTCCCTCATGCCGCGTTCCGCCTTGTCCGCCCCCGTCACTCTGCTCGTCACCCGTCACATCCAGCCCGAGCGCTACGGCGATTTCCTGGCCTGGATGCGGCAGGGCGAGATCCTGGCGGCGGGCTTTCCCGGCTTCCTGGGTTCCGGCGTGCTGCAGCCGCCGGCGGGCGGCGACCAGTACCAGATCGTGCTGCGCTTCGACGACGAGGCCAGCCTGGATCGCTGGGAACGCTCGCTGCCGCGCCGCATGTGGCTGGAGCGCGGCGCGGCGCTGGTGCGCGGCAGCGAGGTGCGCCGCGCCCGCGGCATGGACGGCTGGTTCGGCCAGGGGCCAAGCGCGCCGCCGCGCTGGAAGCAGGCGGTCAGCATCTGGCTGGCCTACTTCCCGCTGCTGCTGATGTTCTCGGCGCTGCTGGGCGAACGGCTGGCGGCCTTGCCGACGTTCTGGCGCGCGCTGCTGACCAGCGTCGCGCTGACGCCGGTGATGGTGTACGCCTGCATTCCGCTGGCCACGCGGCTGTTGCGACGCTGGCTGCGGCCGGCTTGATGGAGTCAGCTTGTTGCCGTCAGCTTGCTGCGGCGGTTCGCGTCCGACATGCGTTACATCGGTGCCGAGCGCGAACCGAGGCGGTGCGCCATGCACCAGTTGGAGCTGAAAGGGGCGAACTCCGGCTGCAACGGCAGGTCGGCCGTCTCGGGGAATTGATCTTCCGGTCCCAGCGGTTCGTCCTGGCGCCATTGGGCCAGCAACTCGACGATATTCCGTGGCGTGGTGATGGGCTCGTTGATGAGCCTGGCCTCGTGTGGCCTGGACGGATCATTGCGGACAGGCACGGCGTTCTTCTTTTGCGTTGAAGGTCCCCGCCGCCGGGCAACCCCGAGTGCGGCGCACACCTTTTCAGAGCGTACCCCGTCGCCAACGGGAAACGCACAGCATCTGTTCGGATAAATGTCAGCTAGCTGACCCTATGCTGAACGACAAACGAAAATTGTTTACACTCTCATCCGCAAAATAGAGTCCAGGCTGGCTCGCCGTGGGGGCGGGCCGCCGGAGTCACGGGAGAATTCGTATGCGCAAGTTGCTTTTGGGGGTGGCGCTGGCCGCCGCCGTATACGGCGGCACGGCACTGGCCGCGGTGCAACCCAAGGCCGTGGTCGCCAATTACTCGGATCTGGCCCAGGCCGGCTACGAGGACGCGCTGGCCTCGGCCAGGAACTTGCGCAAGGCGGTGGATGCGCTGGTCGCCCAGCCCAGCCCGGACACGCTGAAGGCGGCGCGCCAGGCATGGCTGGAGGCGCGCGTGCCGTACCAGCAGACCGAGGCCTACCGCTTCGGCAATGCCATCGTCGATGACTGGGAAGGCCGGGTCAACGCCTGGCCGCTGGACGAAGGCCTGATCGACTACGTCGACGCGTCCTACGGCACCGAGAAGGACGACAACGCCTATTACGCCGTCAACGTCATCGCCAATTCCAAGATCTCGGTCGGCGGCAAGACCGTCGACGCCAGCAAGATCACGCCCAAGCTGCTGTCCGAGGTACTGCACGAAGCCGACGGCAACGAGGCCAACGTGGCCACCGGCTACCACGCGATCGAATTCCTGCTGTGGGGCCAGGACCTGAACGGCACCGGTCCGGCGCCGGCCGGCCGCCAGGGCACGCCGCAGGAACGCCACTCGGGCAACCGTCCGCACACCGACTTCGACATCAAGCAATGCACCGGCGGCCACTGCGAGCGCCGCGTGGACTTCCTGAAGGCCGTGACCGAGCTGCTGGTGACCGACCTGGAAGAAATGGCGGGCCACTGGAAGCAGGGCGGCGCCGCGCGCAAGGCCGTCGAGGAAGATCCCAAGGCGGGCCTGGTGGCCATGCTGACGGGCCTGGGCAGCCTGTCCTACGGCGAACTGGCCGGCGAGCGCATGAAGCTTGGCCTGATGCTGCATGATCCCGAGGAAGAGCATGACTGCTTCTCGGACAACACCCACAACTCGCACTTCTACAACCAGATCGGCATCCGCAACGTCTACCTGGGCGAGTACAAGCGCATCGACGGCAAGACGGTGTCCGGCGCCAGCCTGTCGGAACTGGTCAAGGCCAGGGACCCCAAGCTCGACGCCGAGGTGCGCGCCAAGCTCGATGCCACCGTGGCCGCCATGCAGGCCATGAAGACGCGCGCCGAGACGGTCGAGACCTACGACCAGATGATCGCGGACGGCAACAAGGAAGGCAACGCGGTGGTGCAGGCCGCCATCGACCGCCTGATCGACCAGACCCGCAGCCTGGAACGCGTGATCGCGCTGCTGGACCTGGGCAAGATCGCCATCGAAGGCTCCGACAGCCTGGACAAGCCCGACGCCGTATTCAAGTGAAGCGCGTCCTGGCAGCCATACTGGCGGCGTCGGTCCATGCCGGCGCCGCCGCGCAACCGCCGGTGCGCGATGACCTCACGCCCGGGGATCTGAAGCGCGTCACCGCCATCACCGCGCCCGCCCGCGATTTCTCCAAGGCCGAGACCTTCGAGACCATGCAGGCCGGCGCGGCCACCACCGGCAAGATGATCAACGCCGACATTTTCTCGCAGCCCTCGGCCAACATGGATTTCGAGCGCCGCCAGGAGTTCCAGGTCGGCAATGGCCTGTTTCGCAAGGACTGGGTGTCGGCGCCGTCGTCCACCCAGGCCTCCGACGGCCTTGGGCCGCTGTTCAACGCGCGCTCCTGCCAGGCCTGTCACACCAAGGACGGGCGCGGCTCGGTGCCGGGCTTCGATCCGCTGGAACGGCCCGACGCCGTGGCGCTGTTGCTGCGCCTAGCCATTCCCGAAGGGCCGGACCGTGGCCATCCGAGGCTGGGGCCGGACGAGATCGCCTCGCTGCCCGAGCCCGTCTACGGCGTGCAGCTGCAGAACTTCGCCGTGGCCGGCCTGCCGGCCGAAGGGCGCATGGAGATCGATTACACGCCGATGGTCGTGCAGCTCAATGGCGGGGAGACCGTCACGCTGATGAAGCCCGCCTACCGCATCGAGAACCTGGGCTACGGCCCGATGCGCGCTGACACGCAGATCTCGCCGCGCCTGGCGCCGCCCATGATCGGGCTGGGCCTGCTCGAATCCATCCATGAGGCCGACATCCTGGCCAACGTGGGTGCCGACAAGCGCGACGGCATCGTCGGCAAGGCCAACTGGGTGACCGACGCGCGCACGGGCAAGACCGTGCTGGGCCGCTTCAACCTGAAGGCCGGCCAACCCACCGTTGAACAGCAAAGCGCCGCCGCTTTCTCCAACGACATGGGTCTGTCCACGCCGATGTTCCCCAGCCATTGGGGCGACTGCACGCGCGGCCAGCAGCGCTGCCTGGACATGCCGCACGGCGCGCAGCCGCGCTTCGGTCCCGAAGAGGTGCCGGCCAAGCTGATGGACTTCGTCGCCGTCTACTCCACCAACCTGGCCGTGCCGCAGCGGCGCGATACCGGCGACGCGCGCGTGCTGGCGGGCAAGAAGCTGTTCTACGAGGCCAATTGCGTGGCCTGCCACGTGCCCAAGTACGTCACCAGCCGCAATGCCAGGCAGGCCGAGCACCGTTTCCAACTGATCTGGCCGTACACCGACATGCTGGTGCACGACATGGGCGATGACCTGGCCGACGGCGTCAGCGACGGCCTGGCCAATGGTCGCGAATGGCGCACGCCGCCGCTGTGGGGCATCGGCCTGACCAAGACCGTCAATCCCGGCGCGACCTGGCTGCACGACGGCCGTGCGCGCACGCTGCTGGAAGCCGTGTTGTGGCATGGCGGCGCGGCCAAGCCGGCGCGCGACCGCGTGGTGGCGATGACGCCCGAAGAGCGCGCCGACCTGATCCGCTTCCTGGAGTCCCTGTGATGCCTCCATTCACCGCCGGCCGCCGCGCCGGCTCCGTGCCGTCCCGGCCCCTGCTTGCGTCGTTGACGGGGGCGACGTTCCGGACGGTGCCTCGGGCATTGCCCCGATCCTTCGCGCGGGCCCTGTGCGCCGCCACGCTCTGCTCGCTGGCGCCGGTCGCGATCGCGGCCGGGCTGCCCGCCGACCTGGGCGAGCGCCTGGCGCGCGACTACGCCCGACCCGCGATGGCCAGGATGGCGCAGGCATCCGAACAGATGGACGCCGCGCTGGGCGCCTGGTGCGCGCGGCCCGACGCCGCCGGCGCCACGCGCGTGAACGACGCGCACACCGGGCTGGCCCTGGCCTGGTCCGGCATCGAGTTCCTGCGCTTCGGTCCGCTGGTCCAGGCCAACCGCTATGAGCGGCTGGCCTTCTGGCCCGATACGCGAGGCGTCATGCCCAGGCAGGTGCAGGCCGCCATCGCCGCGCAGGATCCCGAGCTGATCAAGCCCGGCGCTATGGCCGGGCGCAGCGTGGCGCTGCAGGGCCTGCCGGCGCTGGAATACGTGCTGTACGGCGAGCCGGCGCTGCTCAAGCGCGCCGACGGCGCGGACTTCGCCTATGCCTGCGGCTATGCCCGCGCGGTGTCCGCCAACGTGTCCGGCATCTCGCGCGAATTGGCGCAGGCCTGGAGCGCCGAAGGCGATTTCGGCCGCCAGTTCGCCGCGCCCAGGCCCGCCAACGACCTGTACCGCAATGCGCAGGAAGTGGCGGCCGAGGCCGTCAAGGCGCTGTCCACCGGCCTGCAGTTCGCGCGCGACGTGAAGATCCTGCCCGTGCTGGGCGACGCGCCCGAGGCCGCGCGGCCCAAGCGCGCCGCCTATTGGCGCAGCAATCTGTCCTCCCGCACGCTGGCGTCCAGCCTGGACGCCATGCTTGCCTTCCACCGCGCCGGCGCCTATCCGCTGCCGCAGGGCGGGAGCTGGATCGACGAGGCCGTGCGCGGCGAATTGTCGCGCGCCGCGCAGACCCTGCGCGACGCGGCGGCGCCCTACCAGGACGTGGCCAGCGACGGCGAGACGCGCCGCCGATGGACGCTGGCCGGGTTGACCTTGAAGAACGCCAAGGCGGTGGTCGACCAGGACCTGGCGCCCGCGCTGGGCGTGACCATCGGCTTCAACGCGCTCGATGGCGATTGACCGTCGCCGCTTCCTGGCGCTGGGGGCCGCGCTGGGGCTGGGCCATATACCTGTCGCGGCCCTGGCCGCCGAAGCAGAACGGGCCGCCGAGGCCGCGCGGACCGGCGGGGCCCGTTACCTGAGCGCGCGCAAGCGCGGCGGCCGCGACGAGACCGCGCTGCTGGACGAATCGGGCCGCGACCTGCGCGTCGTGCCGATGCCGGCGCGTGGCCACAGCTTCGCCATTGACGCGGCCGGCGGGCGCGCCGTGGTCTTCGGCCGCCAGCCGGGCTTCTTCGCGCTGGGCTTCGGCCTGGATGGCGCGGCCGGCCCCGTTGAACTGGACCTGCCGCAGGACCGGCATTTCTTTGGCCATGGCGCGTTCTTCGACGACGGCCGGCTGCTGGCCGCCACCGAAAATGATTTCGACGGCGGACGCGGCGTGCTCGGCATCTACGATGCCTCGGCCGGCGGCGCGTACCGGCGCGTGGGCGAATTCGATTGCGGCGGCATCGGGCCGCACGAGGTGCTGCTGCTGCCCGACGGCAAGACGCTGTGCGTGGCCAATGGCGGCATCCTGACACATCCGGACTATGGCAAGCTGGAGCTGAACCTGGACACCATGCGCCCGTCCCTGGCCTATCTGGACGCGGCCAGCGGCAAGCTGCTGGAGCGGGTGGAGCTGGATCCCGCGCTGCACCGGCTGTCGATCCGGCACCTGGCTGTCGCGGCCGACGGCGCGGTGTGGTTCGGCTGCCAGTACATGGGTCCGGCGGGCGACCGGCCCGCGCTGGTCGGCCGCCATCGGCGCGGCCAGGCGCCGGAACTGTTCCCCGGCCCCGGGGATGCCTTGCGCCAGATGCGCAACTACATCGGCTCGGTCGCGGTGGACGCGGCCGGCGCGGTGGTGGCAACGTCCAGCCCCGTGGGCGGGCAGATCATGTACTGGGACGCGGCCAGCGGACGCAGCCTGGGCGCGACCGCCGTGGCGGACGGCTGCGGCGTGGCGCCGGCCAGCGCCGGCGGCTTCCTGGTCAGCAGCGGCCTGGGCGCCATGCTGCGCGCGGATGCGGGCGGGCAGGAGCGGCCGGTGTTGCCGGCTTCATCGGACCTGTCCTGGGACAATCATTTCCGGCGCGTGCCGGACGTGGCGGCTCCCCGGTATCCTTACAAAGCTTGACACAGGAAGCCCGCGCCCGCGCCTTGGGCGCCATGGTCTTCTGATAAAGTTTTCGGTCGCATTTTTCGCCGCCGCGCCGCTCGCCCGGGTTGGCGGCCGTTACACACTTTGCAGGAGATACCGTGGAAGAAGCCTTGAAATCCGTCAATGCATGGGCGCCCAAGCTCATGGACCTGGGCACGAATCTGCTCATCGCCCTGGTCATCCTCGTCGTCGGCTGGTGGGTATCGGCCTTGCTGGGCCGCTGGGTCCGGCGCATGGCGACCCGTTCCAGCAAGATCGATCCGACGATCGTTCCCATGTTCTACAGCACCGTGGTCTGGACGGTGCGCATCTTCACGCTGATCGCCGTGCTGGCGCGCTTCGGGGTGCAGACGGCCAGCCTGATCGCCGTGCTCGGCGCCGCCGGCCTGGCCGTGGGCCTGGCCTTGCAGGGCACGCTGCAGAACATCGCGGCGGGCATCATGCTGCTGATCCTGCGTCCGGTGCGCACCGGCGAGTTCGTCGGCCTGAGCACCGGCGCCGAGGGCACGGTCGAGGAAGTCGGCCTGTTCCTGACGCGCCTGGTGCAGGTCGACGGCATCCACATCACGCTGCCCAACAGCGTGGTCTGGAACGCCACCATCACCAACTACAGCCGCAACAAGACCCGCCGCCTGGATATCCCGGTGCCGGTGCGCTATGGCGACGACCTGGAACTGGCGCTGGCCAAGCTCAAGGAAATCGTGGCGGCCAACGAGTTCGCGCTCAAGGATCCCGAGCCGCTGGTGAAGGTCAGCGAGTATCGCGAGAATGGCGTCATCGTCAACGTGCGCGCCTGGGCCGAGGCTTCGAAGTACTGGGATCTGCGCTGGGGCCTGTACCAGCAGATCCGGAGCAAGCTGGAGGCCGCCGGCTTCCAGGCGCCGATTCCCGTGCGCGAAATCCAGAACCCGGCGCAGTCCGCCAAGTCCGGCGCCGCCTGATTCTCCGCAATACGCAGCAAAACCGGCAGCGGCCGGGAGGTTCGCATGTGCTCGAGCATGTCCTTCACCCTGCCGCTGGCGGCCACGCGCTTCATCGGCGACGCCCGGCTGTCGCCCGACGAGGTCGGCGAATCGCCTTGTGACGTCTACCGCTTCACGCGCGGCAACGACCGGTACTTCCTCAAGATCTCATCCGCCGTCCTGGCGCCCACGACCTATAGCGTGGTGCGCGAGGCGCAGGTGCTGCAATGGCTGTCGGGCCGGCTCAATGTGCCCGAAGTGGTGCAGGCCGGCGCCAACGGCGGCGGCGCCTACATGATCACTCGCGCCGTGCCCGGCGAACCGCTGACCGCGCGCGTGGACGCCGGGCGGCCGGTGCGCGGACTGTTCGCCGAGGCGCTGCGCCAGCTGCGCGCGGTGCCGGCGGCGGATTGTCCGTTCCAGGCGGGCGCGGCCTTTCGCCTGCGCGAGCTGGAATACCTGCTGGCCAATGACCTGTGCGACAGGAACTACGACCTGGAACCCTGGCCGGACCTGTCCACGCCCGAGGACCTGCTGGAGCGGCTGCGGGCGACGCTGCCGAGCGAGGACCCGGTGTTCTCGCACGGCGACCTGGGCGACAGCAATGTGTTCGTGGACGCGCGCGAACAGCTGCATTTCATCGACATGGGCCGGGCCGGACTGGCGGATCGCTGGATGGACGTGGCCTTCATCCATCGCAACCTGCGCGAGGAAGTATCGCTGCCTGAGGCCGCCGCCTTCCTGGATGCGTTGGGCGAGCCGGACGAGCCGGCCAAGCGGGAATTCTTCGAGATGCTGGATGAGCTGTTCTAGCGCGCTTGCCGGGGCAAGATCGGGTTCCAGGCCGAGTGTTCGACGGACCGCGTTCGAGGGCGCCGTGGCGCCATCGAACGGGCCGCGCCGGCTAGGCCTGCGCCGCCAGCCTTGCCAGCTCGGTCTTGATCCAGCCGGCGATCTCGCGCTGGCGCTGCGCCGGCATGCGGTCGATGATCGCGGTGACGCTGACCGCCAGCAGCGGCGCGCCATGCGCGTCCAGCAGCGCGCAGCCCACGCCCAGCGCGCCGCGCACGGCGTGGTTGCCCACCACCGAATAGCCGCGCGCGCGGGTGTTCTCGATCAATCGGTACATTTCCTGCGGCGTCATGCCGCCGTACTCGTCGAGCCGGCTGGAATTGCGCTCGACGATGCCGCGCGCGACCTCGTCGGGCAGGGCGGCCAGGAGCGCCATGCCGCCCGATCCCACGCCCAGCGGCTGGCGCTTGCCGGCGTAGGTGGCGAGGATCTGCACGGGGTAGCTGCCGATCTCGCGGTGCAGGCTGATGGAATCGTCCTCGTCGCGCACCACCAGGAACACCGCGTCGCCGGTGCGGTCGGCCAGCCGTCGCAGCACCGGCAGCAGCTGGCGCACGCGCGGGTCGCGGGAGCGGGTATCGGGGTCCACCGCGAGCTGGGCGCGGTACTTCTTGGTGCCCGTCACGGGCAGCACCAGGCCGGCGTCTAGCAGGGCCGCCAGCAGGCGGTAGATGGTGGGGCGCTGGATGCCCGTCAGGCGGGCGATATCGGTCACGCTCAGGCCGTCAGGGCCCTGGTCCCGCAGGGCGGCCAGGACGGCCAATCCGCGCCGCAATGTGCGTGGGCCTGCGGCCGCGGCATCGCTGTCTTGCATGCAACTCTCTGAAAACTTTGGGGATTATCACCAACTGGCAAACACCGGACAAGGGAAAACCATTGTCCGTTGCGTGGACTCTACCTTGATGGGCCGGCCGTGTATAGCCGAGAATTCCCTATTCAAGAATTCAAATCGTCCACTTGATGGACAGTACCTGCACGGAGACATCATGATTCCAGGTCACAAGCCCGGTCTGCGGCGCCTTGCCGCCACCCTACTGACCGCCGCCGCGGGCGTGTTCGCCAGCGGCGCCGCCCTGGCGGCCTATCCGGACAAGCCTGTCCGCATCGTGGTCGGCTTTTCCGCCGGCGGCACCACCGACGTGATCGCCCGCATCATGGCCAAGGAACTGACCGAGAGCCTGGGCCAGTCCTTCGTGGTCGAGAACAAGCCGGGCGCGGGCAGCAACATCGCCACCGATCAGGTGCAACGCGCGGCGCCGGACGGCTACACGCTGCTGTTCGTGGCCGTGACCAGCGCGATCAACCAGACGCTGTACAAGAACGTCAACTTCGACCTGACCCGCGATTTCGCGCCGGTGGCGCTGGGCGCCAAGGTGCCCAACATCCTGGTGGTCAACCCGCAGGTGCCGGTAAAGACCGCGCAGGAGCTGGTCGACTACGCCAAGAAGAACCCCGGCAAGCTGGCCTTCGCCTCGTCGGGCAGCGGCACCTCGATCCACATGGCGGGCGAGCTGTTCAAGATGCAGACCGGCATCGACGTGCTGCACGTGCCCTACAAGGGCAGCGCGCCGGCCATCACCGACCTGATCGGCGGCCAGGTGCAGTTCATGTTCGACAACATGCCCTCGGCCTGGCCGCACGTGCAGTCGGGCAAGCTGCGCGCGCTGGCGGTGACGACCACCGAGCGCTCCAAGAGCGCGCCGGACGTGCCGACCATGAAGGAAGCCGGCTTCGCCAATTTCGACGTGTCGTCCTGGTTCGGCCTGATCGCCCCGGCCGGCACGCCGCCGGAGGTCATCAACAAGCTCAACGCCGCCATGGTGAAGGCGCTGGACAAGCCCGAGGTGCAGCGCAGCTTCGAGCAGCTGGGCGCCGTGGGCGTGAAGACCACGCCGGCCGAGTTCGGCCAGTTCATCAAGTCGGAAGTGGAAGGCTGGGCCCCGGTGGTCAAGGCCTCGGGCGCCAAGGTGGACTGAGCGCCGCGGGCCGGCTTGGCCGGCCCCGGCGAATCGCCCGGGCCCGTCGCCGGATGGCGGGGCCTGGACGGACAGGGGACGGAATTTCCGTCCCTTTTTTTGCCTATTTTTTCCTGCTGTTCCGGTAGTCCGTCAGCATGGCGGTGCAGACGCCGCGCATCATGTCGACCTCGTCGCGCGTGAGGCCGGCCCGGGAAAACAGGTGCCGCATGCGCGGCATCAGCTTCTTGGGGTGGGCGGGGTCCAGGAAACGCACCTCGACCAGCGCCGATTCCCAATGGGCCAGGAAGGCCTGCACCGCCTCGCTGGAGGCCGGTTCCGCGCCGCGCGAGGGTTCCTGCGCGGTCGAGACGGGCAGCAGGGCCGCGCCCTGGTCGATCAGCAGCGCGTAGCGCAGTTCCCAGGCGGCCAGCTGCAGCGCCTGGGCCACGTTCAGCGAGCTGTACTCGGGATTGGCCGGGATGTGGCAGATGCGGTGGCACAGCGCGATCTGGGCGTTGGTGAGCCCGGATTTCTCGGTGCCCAGCACGATGGCCGCCACGCCTTCGGCGGCCTGTCCCAGGTGCGCGCAGGCCAGCTCGGCCGCCTGGCGGATGTCGCAGGGCGGGGGGCCCAGGTCGCGCACCCGCGCCGTCAGCGCGAAGGCCAGCGTCACCGGGGCCAGCGCCTCTTCCAGCGTGGCGTAGACGCGGGCGTTCTCCAGCACGTCGGCGGCGCCGCTGGACAGGGCCACGGCCTCCGGGTGCCGGGTCACGTCCTCGATATGGGGGGCCACCAGCACCAGTTCCGAGAACCCCATGGTCTTGATCGCCCGGGCGGCCGAGCCGACGTTGCCGGGGTGGCTGGGGTTCACCATGATGAAACGGACGCGGGAAAACGCCGCCGGCGAGCCGGTTTCGGGGGGCGCGGAGACCCCTTCGGAAGAGGGCGATTTACCGTCCCGGGACGGTTCGCCGATGAAATTTTCTTGAGTCATTTAAAATGGCGCGTTTGGCTTGGCGCTTTCCTGATGTTTTCGGGCCGTTACCCCAGTGTGGGAGCGGCGCGGCGGGGAGGCGGCTGACGGCCTATCTCACCGCATTCGTACGGAATTTTATGCACCCGATGCTCAACATCGCCATCAAGGCGGCCCGGCGTGCCGGCACCATCATCAACCGTGCCAGCCTGGATTTGGAACGCCTGAACGTGGCTCGCAAGGGGCCGCGCGATTATGTCACGGAAGTCGACCGCGCCGCCGAGGAGTCCATCGTCGAGACGTTGCGCGCCGCTTACCCGGACCACGCGGTCCTGGGCGAGGAATTCGGCCTGCAGGGTCCGGATCAGGCCGAGTTCCAGTGGATCATCGATCCGCTGGACGGCACCACCAACTTCATCCACGGCCTGCCGAACTACGCGGTGTCGATCGCGCTGACGCAGCGCGGCCAGGTCACGCAGGCGTGCATCTACGATCCGTCGCGCAACGAACTGTTCACCGCCAGCCGTGGCGGCGGCACCTTCCTGAACGACCGCCGCGTGCGCGTCTCGGGCCGCATCCGCTACCACGACGCGCTGCTGGGCGCCCACTGGCCCAACTCGGGCGACATGGAGCAGGGCTCGGCGCGTTTCCGCAAGATGGCCGAGAACAGCGCCGGCGTGCGCCGCCTGGGCGCCACGGTGCTGGATCTGGCCTACGTGGCCTGCGGCCGCCTGGACGGTTTCTGCGGCGTGGGCCTGAAGCCCTGGGATCTGGCCGCGGGCAGCCTGCTGGTGCTGGAAGCCGGCGGCCTGGTCGCCGACTTCGACGGCGAGCAGGGCTGGATGGACTCCGGCAACGTGCTGGCCGCCAGCCCCAAGATCTTCACGCAGATGCTGGCCGGGCTGAATCCGTCGGCCTCGATCTGATCCGGCGGGGGGGGGGGGGGGGGGGGGGGGGGGGGGGGGGGGGGGGGGGGGGGGGGG